>JAZSBS010000060.1:0-12250 GCA_045602525.1 Acutalibacteraceae bacterium | reverse complement strand
GGAGTTTTAATTTTCTTGCTCTTTATCATATTTTTTGATATAATCAATATAAAGGTGATGATTAAATGCATAAAGAGTACAAGCGCATAATAGACGGTGCCGATACTGCTGTCTTATTTATACACGGAATTTTAGGTACTCCAAATCATTTTAAGGATTTCGTATTACTTGTCCCACAGGAATATTCAATATATAATTTACTGCTTGATGGTCACGGTAAAGGCGTTGTGGAGTTTTCACATGCCTCGATGAAAGCGTGGAAAAATCAGGTCGAAAACGCTATAAACGAACTGCTTGAAACCCACAGACAAATAATAATTGTAGCGCATTCAATGGGAACTCTTTTTGCGTTACAGCAATCGTATGAAAGATCGCAAGAAATAAAGAGTTTGTTTTTGCTGGCTACACCACTTAAAATTAATATTAAGCTTAAAATGTTTTTAAATTCAGTAAAACTATATTTTAACAAAATTAATCCTGATGATATTGAAGCGCTCGCCTATAAAGCGGCTTGCGGGATAAAGCAAGATAAAAAATTCTGGTTATATCTTGGATGGATTCCGCGTTTTTTAGAGCTTTTTAAAGAAATAAAACACACGCGAACACTAATAAAGGATATATCGGTTCCTTGTTGTGTTTTTCAGTCAAAAAATGATGAAATGGTTTCATTAAAATCTGTTGATTTATTAAAAAATAACACTGTTATAGAATGTAATGTTTTGCAAAATTCAAGTCATCATTACTATTTTGAAGATGATTATAAAAATGTTCTTGAAAAATTTAAAAAGTTTTTAAATAATAGTAATTTTTGTTGACAATTTATATGAGTGAAATATATAATAAGCAAGACTTTATTGGTCTTGTTTATTTATTTTATGGAGGCGTCCTCTATGAAAAAATTTTTGCTTAATGGCATCTGGAATATGTCTGGTGGCGGATACGATTGTGACGGTACTGTACCGGGCTCGGTATATTCATTTTTACTCGATAAAAAACTTATCCCGGATCCTTATTACCGCACCAACGAGCTTGAAGCGCTTAAAATTCTTGAAAACGATTTTGATTTTTCAAGAAAATTTGACTTTGTTAAGCCAGATGCACCCGTAATTCTTCATTGTGACGGTCTTGATACGCTTTGTGATATTTATTTAAATGATAAACATATTGCATATACCGATAATATGCATCGCAGTTATGAGTTTGATATAACAGACGTATTAATTAATGGTGAAAACACGATAAAACTTCACTTTTCTTCTCCTAACAAGTTTGTTCGTGAAATGTTTGAAAAAGACCCAGTGCCCGGAAACGGTGATACACTTAAGGGTCACGCACATATAAGAAAAGCAGGCTGTATGCTGGGTTGGGATTGGGGTCCCCGACTGCCAGACGCAGGAATTTGGAAAGATATTTATCTGCTGACAGTTGATTCTGACCGAATTGAAGAAATTCATATTACCCAACGTCACAGTGACAACAAAGTGTTTATAACCCCTACTGTTAAGACACAAAAAGGCACATCTAACGTGGTTGTAACAGTTACGACACCTTGTGGTTGCAAATACACCCTACCCACCAATTGTGAAAGTGAAATCGAAAATGCTATGCTTTGGTGGCCTAATGGCTTTGGTGAACAAAATCTCTATACAATTAATGTTGAGCTTGTCGAAAACGGTGAGATAGTAGACAGTGATACAAAGCGTATTGGTCTGCGAGACATTAAACTAATACGCGAAAAAGATCAGTGGGGCGAATGCTTCTGCCACGAGATAAACGGTATTAGATTTTTTGCGATGGGTGCAGACTATATTCCTGAAGACAACCTGATGTCACGTTACAGTGCCGAACGCACCTATAATCTGCTAAAACAATGCCGTGACTGTAACTTTAACGCAATACGTGTATGGGGCGGTGGTATTTACCCGCACGATTATTTCTTTGATGCTTGTGACGAATTAGGTCTCATTGTATTTAATGATCTTATGTTTGCTTGTATGAGTGTACCCTATTATCAGTCAATGCTTGAAAACATTGAAGCCGAGGTCCGCGAAAATCTTATCCGTATACGTCATCACGCTTCAATCGCAATAATATCGGGTAATAACGAGATCGAAGAAGGCGTTTTACATTGGTGGCGTGATGAAAAACAGGATGAGCGCAAAAAAAATTACATTAAGATTTTTGAGCGTATGTTCCCTAGAATTATTGATGAAATTTGTCCCTATATTCCTTATGTATCTTCATCGCCAAGTTCTTTCGGCAGTTTTATAGAACCACGAAATGAAAATTTTGGTGATAGTCATTATTGGCAGGTTTGGCATGGTGGACTACCCTTTGTAGATTACCGTAATCACTATTTTAGATATTTAAGTGAATTTGGTTTTGAATCATTCCCCTGCGAAAAGACGGTTAATTCGTTTACTTTACCAGAAGATCGCAATATATTCAGCCGTACTTTTGAGATGCATCAACGTTGCAAGGGTGCTAACAAAAAGATACTTAACTATCTTGGCGATACGTTTAAATACCCCGTAGAATTTGGCACTTTGCTTTATGCATCACAATTATTACAGGCAGAGGCAATACGTTGTGGCGTTGAACATTTGCGTCGTAATCGCAATGATAATCGTTGCATGGGTGCACTTTATTGGCAACTTAACGATATATGGCCTGTAGCATCATGGGCAAGTATCGACTATTTTGGCAGATATAAAGCGCTTCAATACGTGGCAAAACGCTTCTTTGCTCCCGTTATGATTTCTTGTGCAGAAATTGGTGAAACCACTACCCGTCCCTACGTTGTAATGCAACAGGACTTTTATGATTACACCACTCAGGCAAGGCTTAACGTTACAAACGAAACAACAAATGACGTAAGCGGTACGGTAAAATGGGAGTTGCGCTCTGCTGACAGCAATATTTTGCAAAAAGGTAGTACTGATATTGTTGTGCCTTCCCTTTCAAGTCTGTGGCTTTCCAATATGGACTTTAATAAAACTGATGTTGAAAATAATTATCTTAGTTTCTCGTTTATTGTAAATGATGAGATTGTTTCTGAAGGCACTGTTTTGTTTACTGTACCAAAGCACTATAATTTTTTGGATCCCAATCTGCGTTATGAAATTAACGGTGATGAAATCACAGTTTATGCTGACGCATATGCAAAATATATCGAAATAGATTCGCCAGATAGTGATTTTATCTTAAGTGATAATTATTTTGATATGAACGCAGGCAGCAAAACGGTTAAAATACTTGAAGGTACACCTAAAACCATAAGACTTCGCAGTGTGTATAATATTAAATGATTTTTAATAATAAAAGCAGTTTATCAAGTGATAAACTGCTTTTTGTATGTTTTTATCTATCGCGAATTGCATCAATTGGTTTTTTAGATGCAATTCTGTGAACAGGTATAAAGCTTGCGATAAAGGCAACAAAAATACTTACAAATAAGAGTAGTAGTATCTGTCTTGGGCCAAAGTTTAAAAATGTAATCAGAATACCAGCCTCTTTTCGCACCAAGTTGTTTAAAACTTGTGTAACTGCAAATACACCTATCGAAGACAATATAAAGTTTATAATGGCGATTATAAAACTTTCAGAGAAAAATATCCTGAAAACATCATTGCTACGAGATCCAATCGCGCGCAAAATACCAATCTCTTGCTTTTTATAAGATATGCTTGTACCGATAAAGTTAGCAAGCATTACCGCCGAAAAAAGCGCAAATCCAAGACCGATATATAAGAATACTTTTGCAAATTCTTTGAGTTCTTCACTAATCATATCAAGCTCAAACGTAGCTGCGTTCTGAAGAGGGTATCTGATATTGCCATCGGTATTATAGCAATAAGACACCAAACTTTTTATGTCGTCATATTTTCGGGGCATAGCACCGATGGCAGAGGTGTATTTTCCGTCTTCTATACTTGAAAATGCATTGAAAATCTTGCTCGATACAACTGCGGTTCTACCAAATTTAGTGTATTTGTCTTTGTTTTCTATAACGCCGACAATACAATAGCCATCTTCGGAGGAAAAGTCATCAGAATCAAACATATTTTTATTGATGCTTGCCGAATTATTATTCTTTAAGCTTTTGACATAATCTATACTGCCATCATCTTTTTTATCACAATTTTCAACATCCCAGAAATCAATGGATTCCTCAAAAACAACAATTTCCTTTTCGCCCAGAGTTGTTTTGACACCATCAATCCATTTTATATCGGAAGTATCTATTTTATCGAGTGTTGTAAGATATGATGGGTCAACGCTGAATTTTTCACCGTAGAACCATAGATATCCTTTGTTAATATCATAAATCGGCGCTTCTTGGATAATTAATCTATCGATTACCCCCTCACCCACCATTAACATGGAAACAAGGCTGTTGTCCTTATGTGAATAAAACTCGTTAATAAGCGCATAATCTATTATTTGTTGTGCAGAGCTTTGGTAGTCTTTCTTTTCAATAAGACTCTCATAACGTGAAATATCAAAATCGGTATCGACAATACCCACAATAGTATATTTAACGTTATTTACAGTTATGACTTTATTAAGCAAATCGCTATACTTTTTAACATCATTATATATTATAAATTCGTTACCCTTAGAATCCTTACCAAGTGTACCGTCGGTATACTGCGTTTTTTTGAATACTTCAAAAATATAGTCACTTACAGCTATTTCGTTTTTTGTACCATCGGGCAACCTTCCAGCAACCAAACCATAACCGAAATCGCTAAGCTTTTGTGAATTAATTTCTGTATATCCGGAAAAATACGATTGATAGATTTCGTGTTCTGATTCGCTTGTTTGTATCTCGGGGTTAATGTTAGCATTAAAAGACATATCAGCGCTACGCGGTACAAATACACCATTTAACAAAACACCGGTGTTAATTTTAATGTCGTTAAGATCATCGTTTGAAAGATAATTGTTATAATTATGCCAGCGTTCACCGTGTAAGCGGGATTTAACAACCGAAACATAATCTATATTGGTATCGTATATTGAGTTAGTGCATACCTTAATGTGATTATAGGCAGCAAAGGTGTCCGAAAGACCAAAAAGTCCGAAAGCAATGCAAGAAAGTAATATTGTTATAACAAGTCTAAATTTTTTGTGTTTTAGCCCACCTGCGCCCATTTTAAAGGCGTTGCGCAGTGGTAGCTTTGATTTGATTAGCTTAAAGGTTTTGCTTTTGTCAACAATAATTTTGCTTTCATTGGTAGATTTGAAGTTATTATTCTTCTTGTTGCAGACGGTAAGCTTTAGTTCGTTATTCATGATGTTGTCAATATATTCGTTTATTCGCTTAAGGTCTTCTTGGGTAAGATGATATCCGCTTTTTATAGTGACACAATTTTCAGTAAAATCAATATTTTCTGTTACTGTATCTGTTGTGCTTGTGTTATCTAAGGTTACATCATTTATTATCTCACCATCGGCAAGTTCTATTATGCGGTCGGCATAACCTTCGGCAAACTCACGATCGTGCGACACAACAATAATTAGTTTTTCTTTTGATAACTTTTTAAGCACATCTAATACTTGCTTACCGGTATTGGAATCAAGTGCGCCTGTCGGCTCATCGGCCATAATTATTTCAAGATTTTTAACAAGAGCGCGAGCGATTGCCACACGCTGTTTCTGACCGCCTGAAAGTTCATTGGTTTTTCTGTCACCGTAACCGTCAAGGTCAACCTGTGAAAGAATTTTGTTAATTATATCATCGGTAGATTTTTTGCCTTGTAATTTTAGAGCGATCGCAATATTTTCACCTACATTAAACTCATCAAGAATATTATATTCCTGAAAGATAAAGCCTACGTAGGTGTTACGGTATGAGTCAAAATGGTTTTGCTTGAAATCTTTTGATGATACACCGTTAATTATAATTTCTCCACCGTCATAACGGTCAAGACCGCCAAGCAGATTTAGTAACGTAGACTTACCACTACCAGATTTACCAAGTAAAAATACCATACCTTTATCAGATAATTTCAAATTTATATTTTTAAGCGCTGTAACAGGCACACCTTTTTTAGGCTTGTAAATTTTTGTTAGATTTTTAATTTCAAGCATATTATTTCTCCTATTAATAATTTTTTAGTTCCATTTTTACATCGTTTAAAAATGATTTCCAGGCAGATTCGTTATCTACAAAGTATTTTGGACATTCCTTACCTGTGATGTCGTAGTGACGTATAATATCATCTGATTTAAGATTTGAATTATCACACAACCATGCGGTAAGTTTTATAAGTGACTGATATGTTTTTTCGTTAAATTTACCGCTATCGTCAGGATGACATACTTCAATTGAAATTGTGTCAAGATTTCGATTGTTGCTGGCCGCAGATTTTTCATCAAGTGGTACACACTGAATTATTTCACCTTCAAGACCAATAACAAAATGAGAGCATACATCAGTGTCGTACTTATTGAAATAATCTCGATTATTTTGAGCGGTAGAACCTTTGTTGCCCGTATAATGAATAACAATATTATTAATTTCTACGAGCTTAACACCTGTTCTTGCAAAACCAACATTTATAAGCTGAACGTCTACATATTCCGGTGATGTAAGTGTTTTAACATTTAATTGCTTTAGTGGTAATTTGCCGCCATTCTTATAAAGCGCAACGACTAATACGCCGCATAGCGATATAATTAATACCATTAAAAATATAACCAAAGCACGTATGGTTTTTTTGCGTTTAATCTTACGTTTTATCATTAATCTTTCAAGGTTTGAAAGTTCAAATTTTTGCATTTCTTGCATTCCTATCATATAACATTAAATGTAATTTTTGCTTTAAAAAGGTCACCGTCTGTACTTACTTCAAAGCTACCATTTTGCAGTTCGGTAAGGCTTTTGGCGATAGAAAGTCCAAGACCGCTACCCTCTGTGTTACGCGCACGATCACCGCGAACAAAGCGCTCGGTTAATTCTTCAGCAGAAGCATTGATTGGTAGTTCAGAAATATTTCTGAACGTGATAACAGCTTTTTGTGCTTCGAAAACAAGGTCAATATATACACGTGTTCCGTTCATAGCGTATTTGTATATATTGTTAAGTAAATTATCAAACACACGCCATAGTCTTCTGCCATCAGCCATTATATACAAATCTTGATTTGGGAGTGTTTGTACAATCTGTAGGTTTTTTGATTCAAGTTTTTCACTAAACTCACCTACCGCCTGATTAATAAGTACCGAAAGATTGCATTTTGTAAGTTCGACAGATAGGTTACCGGTGGAAGCCTTTGATGCTTCTACCAAGTCCTCAATCAATTTTTTAAGTCGTATTGATTGTCGGTCTAAAACCTCGATATATTCACTTATTTTTTTGTTGTCACAGTTTTCCTTTTTTATAAGATCAACGTAGTTTACAATTGATGTAAGCGGAGTTTTAATGTCGTGTGAAACGTTAGTAATAAGTTCTGTTTTAAAGCGTTCGCTTTTCATTTTATCATCAATGGCCGTTTGCAAACCTTGGTTAATATTGTTGAGGCTTTCAGCAAAATCCTTTATATCACCAAACATATATGTTGTATCAATCTTATTGTCAAGGTCACCGTTAACAATCTTTTCTCCGCCTTTTTTGACCTTTTGGAATGAAATGGCGGCAAGCAATAATAAAATTGAAGTAATAACGCTTAAAACAATCCATCCTATAATCAGATTATCATTTTCGTAAGCATTAAGCCCCATAAAGATAAGTTCAAATGCCATAAACGCGCCAATTACCATCGCAACCTTATAAACGGTAGCAAAATTATTAAAAATATGCTTTATAAGCTTGGCAATTTTTGCAAGCTTTTTAAATATCCAATATATAAAAGTATGCTTTATGAATGTTCCTGCTTTTACTTGTACTGCTAGGCTAATCAAATACCAAAGCATTACAAAATAAAGCGCTATAAGTATAAGCAAACCCAAAGCAACTGTGGCTACAAGACCGTAAAGCTCGGTTATAAAATATACACCTAAAAATCCAATAAAGCCGACAACTACCGTTAATATATCTGCGGGGATATTATTTATCAGAGCAACCCTTATATTGCTGTTATTGGTACGATGACCCACAGAAATGAATATATAACTATAAATTACTATACTTAATATCAGTGATATTGTTGCAATGAAAATAAAGGCATATCGATTTTCATAGCCCACAGTAATTAATTTTTCCATCAAAAAGAATCGGTCGGTAAACTGCATATTGCGCGGAATATATATGGTAAACTCGATCTTTTGTGAAGTTACATATACTGGTATATTTGTTGCATAATGATAATAATTATCATCTTCGTAGTTGTAATTTACAGCATCATTATCATAAAAACTTCCGTCTAAGCTGTTAACATAGCGTGTAACAAATTCGCTTGTTGAATATGTCGTAATATAATCCTGTTCATTGAAATTTGATGTAGTTTCACCGGTGTGGGTATTTTCAATATGATATAAAACGTTTTTGTCTTCATAATATGATTCTACATATTTTCCGCTACCGGAATATGTTTCTATTAGATGAAACATTTCATCGCGTGCTAAATCTTGCATTATATTTTCTTCAAGTGTTGCAAAATCACGCGTATAAAAATCGGAAAAGAGCATTATAATGCTACCTATAACCGATATCAGCATTGTGAAAAACACTATAAAAGATAAGGTAATTGCCAAAATTTTTAGCGCTGTATTACCGATAAATTTTTTCATAATACATCATCCTTCAAATTTATAACCATGAGCCCATACTACCTTAATGTATCGGGGTTCTGACGGGTTAATTTCTATTTTTTCACGTAGATGGCGTATATGTACCGCAATGGTGTTTTCTGCACCAAAAGCCATCTCCTTGCGCACGCTTTCATAAATTTCTTTTTGTGACATTACCCTGCCCTTGTTATACATTAGTAATTTTAAAATTTCATATTCCGTGGGCGTCAGGCTCACAATATCACCGTCTACTGTAACAATCTTTGAAGCATCATTAAGCGATATACCGCCGATTGATAATATGTCGCCGTTTGTTTGCATGACACTTCCACCAAGTTTGGTATAGCGACGTATCTGTGAACGAACGCGTGCAAGCATCTCAACGGGATTAAACGGTTTTGTTATGTAATCGTCAGCACCCACATTGAGACCAAGTATTTTATCGGTGTCTTCACTCTTTGCGGTAAGCAAAATCACAGGCACATTACTAAATTCACGCAGCTTAACCATAGCGGTTATGCCGTCCATAACAGGCATCATAATATCCAAAAGTATTAAATGGATTTCATTGTCGTTTATAATTTCAATTGCTTCTTGACCATTTGATGCGGTAAAGACATTATATCCGTCGGATTCCAAATATATCTGCAAAGCAGAAACAATATCTCTTTCATCATCACAAACTAAAATATTGTACATTTTCCTCAACCTCCGAGAATATTCTAACAATAATTTTTTTAAGATAAAAGTGGATTAATTATTAAGAATTCTTTAATGTTGCATTTTTAAAATAAAAATGATAAAATGTATATGATAATTATAACATTTTAAAGGAGGAGTTACAATATGAAACACGAAGTTTTAATGACCTGTCCTCCTATTATACGCGATTTTTTAACCTATAACGAAACAATTAAGGGCAAATCATCAAAATCTGTTGATGAATACTATTTAGATCTGCAAACATTTTTTAGATATTTATTACTTATGCGCGGTAGAGTTGATAAAAAAATCAACTTTGATGAGATAGATATATCGACCGTAGACGCTGAGCTTATAAGCACAGTAACGATATCCGATTTATACGCTTTTATTGTTTATTGTAAGGATGAACGCGGCAACAATGCCGCAACGCGTGCACGAAAAACATCGACCTTACGTATATTTTTCAAATATCTTACTTCACAGATACACCTACTCGAAACTAATCCCGCCGAAATGCTTGAGTCACCTAAAGTTAAAAATGCTTTACCAAAGCACCTAAGTCTTGAGGATTCCATCGAATTATTGTCAAGTGTTGACGGCCCCAATAAAGAACGCGATTATTGCATACTTACCCTGTTTTTAAACTGTGGTATGCGTTTGTCTGAGTTGTGTGGACTAAATCTTAGCGATATACGCGCTGACGGAACTATGCGTCTGTTAGGTAAAGGTAATAAAGAGCGCATTGTTTACATAAATGATGCTTGTGATGCCGCGATAAAGGCGTATCTTGCAGTAAGACCAAATGACTGCATTGAGTATAGTGATCGAAATGCGCTGTTTATAAGCCGTAATAAAAAAAGGCTTAGCAACAAAACGGTACAGCACATAGTAAAAACCTATCTTGAAAAGGCGGGTCTTGGCGGTCAAGGCTATTCAACGCACAAGCTGCGTCACACGGCAGCAACACTTATGTATCAGCATGGTGATGTGGATATACGTGTGCTTAAAGATATTTTGGGGCATTCAAACCTTGGCACAACACAGATTTATACTCATATTTCTAATTCACAGATTAAAAATGCCATCGATTCAAATCCGTTATCAAACGTCAAAAATAAAAAATAAAACACCTGCGCATATAACATTGTGCAGGTGTTAATATTTTGAATAACAAAACACTTGAAACTTTTGTATCAACAAATTATAATATATATGTAATTTAAAGGAGAATTGTTTATGGAAAAAAACGCATCAGGTGCAGGCGTATCTCGTGGCGGTCTGTTTAGTACATCCGAAATTAAAATTTTAATATGTTATATTTTAAGTGCAATTGATGAGCCTGTTCCTGTGGATATGGTTGCAAATGTTTTGCATTATGAGGGTCTTGCCAATGCTTTTGAGGTTAGTGATGCTGTTGTTTCGCTATCCGCGAGCGGACAAATTGTTGCTACCGACGAATCGGAACAGATCTATGCCATAACCGATAGTGGTCGTAATACGGCCGATACCTTAAAATCTTCACTTTCTTCAGTTGTAAAAGAGCGTGCATATCTTGCGGTTATGAAAATGTTTGCGAAATTTAAAAACGCAAAAGACAATAACTTTGAGATTATACACGAAAACGGAGCGACATATTTAAGCTGCTCGGCACTGGACGGCGGAAAACCTTTCTTAACTGTTAAACTGTTAATAACCGATGAAGACCAAGGCAGTTATATACGCGAAAAGTTTTTAGAAAACCCTGCAGGAATTTATTCTAAAATAATTGAGATGTTAACACAATGACGGGAGGGCTACCCCTCCCTATAATTTTATATAAATTTTTTATGATTGCTCTGGTTTACTCCTGTTATACCTCCAACTATTGACGCGAGGAGAATTATAATAAAATGAAATAATGTATTAAGCGATAAACTATTACCAACAATTATTGAAAGCGCGGTAATAAAAATAAATATAACAATGCCGATAATAAGCCCGACGAGATACCCTTTATCCCCAATTTTTTTTGAAGAATAACGGCTTGCAATAAAGCCACCTATGGCTATACTGATTGTAGCAAATGGTGTAGCATAAGCACGATCAATATTTAAAAACAGCAAAACAGCAGAAAATACAAGCATTGACACAAGTGCTGACAGTATTCCAAGCATAGCACCCCATATGTATGCAGATTTTTTATTTATATTATCCTTTTTTGTAAATTCATTAGACATAAAAATCCCTCCGCTTAAATTATATAAGCAGAGGGATTTTTTTATAACCATAATTATTTATTATTTAGATACAGCATCATCGTGAACGGTAAGGTTCTGCTGCATTGCCCAACGAGCAATTGTCATTTTGCTGTGGTCACTTTTTGACTCTATTACAATAGAGTCCTCTTTTAAAGAGATTACTCTGCCGTAGATACCACCAATGGTGAGAATCTCGTCACCAA
The DNA here is from genome assembly GCA_045602525.1 of Acutalibacteraceae bacterium. Taxonomy (GTDB): domain Bacteria; phylum Bacillota; class Clostridia; order Oscillospirales; family Acutalibacteraceae; genus UBA737. Next base: position 369 of record JAZSBS010000060.1, on the reverse strand, counting down.
TTTGCAGATTATCGCGCATTTTCTTTTCTTCTTTTTCCTTCTTTTTTTGAGGACGGATAATAAAGAAGTACATCGCCGCTACCATAAGAACAAGTGGTAGCGCTGTCATAAGCAATGATCCTACGCCGCCGGTTGCGCCTTCGGCCGCACTTGATGTTGCATCTGCTGCATCCAATAAAAACCAATTAAAATTCATAAAATTTAAACCTCCAAAATTTATAACAAAAATATTATACAAAACTATATTCATAATTGCAAGGGAAATTTTGTAAACTAAATATTAAATACGATTTCCAAGTATTTTTTCCTTTTCTGCCTTGAACTGTGCAAACCGACCTTCGTCAAGCGCGTTTCGAATATCCTCCATAA
>JAZSBS010000059.1:0-2384 GCA_045602525.1 Acutalibacteraceae bacterium | reverse complement strand
ATTTTGACGTTAAGTTACGTGCAAATATAAGCGAATCAAGTTATTCGTCGGTTGTGGGCGAGCGTGACGAGCCGTCAAGCGATTCGCAGTCCGAAGGTTCGGGCGGAATATTTGATTTTCCGTATGGGGAATAACAAATTCAAAAAGGGGACAGTTGCAAAAAATGCAACTGTCTTTTTTTGTTTTTAAAATTAAAATTTACCTATACTATTTATCAATCAAAGGGGGAAATTAAAAATATAGTGTTTTTGTTTTGGAGGGATAAAAATGAAAAAGATTATAAAAATATTTTTTGCGGTTTTACTTATAGCTTGCAGTTATATTTTTACTTCAATATTTATTATGAGTAATGAGGTGGCGCCGAGCTATAAGGTAGGTCGCGGTGAAGAACTGCGGGTAGATACGTTTATGCCCATTACAGCAGTTTATAATGGTGTGAAAATGTCACAGGGTGTGTATACGCGTAAGGTTGGCGACAGCTTTGATGTAGATCTTAAAATTTTTGGCGTCATACCTTTTTCTACTGTAAATGTTGAGATTGTAGATGATATGTACGTCGCGGTTCTTGGCAATCCGTTTGGTATGAAAATCTATACCGACGGAGTCCTTGTGATTGAAAGCGCCGATATTACAACGCAAAACGGCAAAACAAACCCCGCGGCAGATGCAGGTATTAAAGTCGGCGACTATATAAAATCGGTAAACGGCACAAAGATTACTTGTAACGAGGATTTGCTGCAGTTAGTTACAGATTCAAACGGCAATACTATAAGCTTTGAGGTAGAGCGTAACGGTCAAAGCTTTACGTGCAATGTGCAGCCTTCAATTGAAGAGACTAGCGGGCTTTACCGTATTGGAATCTGGGTGCGCGACAGCTCGGCAGGTGTTGGAACACTAACCTTTTACAGCCCGTCAACCGACGTGGTGTGCGGTTTGGGTCATGGTATATGCGACGCCGATACCGAAACACTTCTCTCTATCGAAGAGGGCGAGCTTGTGGAAGCCGATATCGTTGCGGTAGAAAAGGGTAGCGCGGGAAGCCCAGGCGCGCTTAAGGGAAAGCTTACCTATGACAGCATTGCGGATATATCACTCAACTGCGAAGCGGGTGTGTACGGTGTTATGAAGCAGGACGTGGATACACCAAATCTTACGGAGATTGCCCTAAAGCAAGAGGTTGTTGACGGCAAGGCGCAATTGCTTTGCACGGTAGACGGCGACACGCCAAAGCTTTATAGCTGTGAGATAAAACGAATCGGCAACAGCGGCAAGACAACTCAAAACCTTATTGTAACAATAACCGACAAAGAACTCATAAATGCAACAGGCGGTATAGTGCAGGGAATGTCGGGCAGCCCGATTTTGCAAGACGGGAAGCTTGTAGGCGCGCTGACACATGTGCTTGTTGACGATAGTAAGACAGGCTACGGTATTTATGCGGAAAATATGTTAGAAACTGCTCAAAGCATGGCACAGGATTATGAAATAAAGCAAGCGTCGTAATAATGCACAATTCATAATGCATAATGCATAATTGTTGTGTGACTGCGGCACGGATGTAAAAAACCCTCAAGTCTAAATTGACTTGAGGGTTTTTAATCTTCAATTCCAAGTAACCAGTTAACAGTTACTTTTAATATTTTTGCAAGTTCACGTAGTTCGTAATCGGCAACAAAGCGTGTGCCTATTTCTATTCGTGATATACTGTCACGCTCAATTATAATTCCATTAATTTGCAGTTGTGCCGCTAAATCGCTTTGTGTAAGGCGCAGTTTACATCTTGCTTCGTGAATGCGATCACCGCAAATATTTTTCTTGCCGTTATAGTCATAAATCTTCATACAATTATTTTCTCCCCTAATATGCTAAAGATACGAAATTATCTTGACTTTAGCATATTTTGACGCTATAATTGTGTTAAAGATAAGAAAATTGAGATTTTGGAGGATTGATTATGGCAAAATGCATGATATGCGGTAAAAAGATGCCTTTTTTAAGTGAACCGAGTAGAATAGGAGAGAGATTTTTCGAAAATATGAGAAATTACCTTCGGGACTATATGAAAAATAATAAAGAAGATGTAAATAATAAGAAATATGGACAAATCACAGTTGATTGTTTTTATTCAAATTCAGGAGATGGTGTTATTTGTAACGAGTGTGAGAAAATACTTTGCAATTTAAATTGCGGTTCGGATTCTTTTGAAAGCGAACATAGAAAATTATTAGTGAAAATTTCAAACAGGAAAGATGGCCCAAGAGTTAAGAACGAAGGTATGTTATTATATATTAATAATGATTTGTATCATAGAGCGGAATTAAAGAATTTTTTAGGGGAAATATCAAAAAAAGCAGATTTAATAATTAAAAAAAGATGGAATAATA
>JAZSBS010000058.1:0-7928 GCA_045602525.1 Acutalibacteraceae bacterium | reverse complement strand
CGAACTACCTGTATACCAGAGAAGCGTGCTTTATGCATACAATTCCAATATAATCAATAAGGACACTCTCCCTGCAGAGTCAGAGATGAATCCTTATTCTTCTCCTTTGGACCGTATTTGGGAAATTGAATTTGTTGGATAATTATTCGGAGTGAATTATGTTAAAATATATCATTAAAAGATTAGCACTGTCGATACTCATATTATTGGGTGTTTCATTGATAATCTATTTTCTGATCCGCTTGATGCCCGTTGATTTTATTCAGGATAAGATCGACGGCATCAACCAGGGCGGTGCTACTGTAAGTAAAGAAACAGTTGACGCAATGTACGAGATGTATGGTCTTGGTGATGACAGCTTCATCGGCATCTTTAAAGGCTACGGAAACTGGCTCCTGGCCCTTTTGAAGTTTGATCTCGGAACAAGCTTTGTATACGGTGTTCCTGTGCTTGATGTTATTTTCAAGCACATGGGAATATCCTTTGCCATTGCCCTCATTGCTACAATATTTGAGTTTTTGATCGCAATACCTCTCGGTATTACGGCGGTGATACACCAATACTCATTCAGGGACTATTTTGTAAGAGTTCTTGTAATGATCGGTATTTCATTGCCTTCTTTCTTCTTTGGACAGATGTTGAAGGACGTGTTTGCGCTGAAGCTGGGGTGGTTCCCTGCCTCCGGTCTTATTGACGCTACGGTGTCAAATTCCGGTATGGCTCTTTTAGGGGACTACTTTATGCACATGTTTATTCCTATTCTCACTATCGTTATTTTAAGTATCGGCGCGAGAATGAGAATGACCAGAACAAACATGCTGGAGGTAATGAATTCAGATTACATACGTACAGCCCGTGCCAAGGGTCTTAAAGAGAGTGTTGTAATCAATAAGCACGCTTTCAGAAATACCCTTATTCCGCTTGTAACGTCCCTTGCAGGCCTTTTGCCTTCACTGTTTTCCGGTGCGATCATTACCGAGCAGGTGTTTGACCTTCCCGGTATCGGTAAGATGGCCCTTGACGCCATGAACAGAGGAGATATTCCTTTTATCATGGGATACAATATGTTCCTGGCGGTGCTCAGCGTTATAGGTATTCTTCTTGCAGACCTTATGTACGCTGTAGTTGACCCCAGAGTAAAGCTTGAGTGAGGAGGGGAATTATGGAAGAACTTAACAACAATTCAAATGAAGTTGAAGTACAAAACCCCGTTGACAACGATATTCCTCACGACAAAAGCGTAAGACTTATGTCTCCTACCAGAATGGTAGTGCGAAGATTTTTTAAATCAAAGCTCAGTATCGTAGGGTTGATAATGGTGCTCAGTCTGTTTGCGTTTTGCTTCCTCGGACCTGCTGTGTATACCCAGTGGGGGGAGATAGAGCTTGATGAAAGCGGAAAGATTGAGTATGCCATTGCAGAAACTACCTACGAGGTTGACGGAGTAGAGTACACCTTAAGGCAGACCACGGAGACGGAGCTTAAGGACAATTTCCTTGCGCCCCCTTCTTCGGAGCATCTTCTTGGTACTGACAACGAGGGCTACGATATTTTCGTAAGGCTTATGTACGGCGGAAGAATTTCACTTATCGTAAGTTTTCTTGCGGTGTTCCTGATTACACTTCTCGGAGTCATTCTGGGCGGTATCGCAGGTTATTTCGGCGGAGCCATTGACAACGTAATAATGCGTATATGCGATATATTGATATGTCTTCCCGGTGTGCCGATTCTGCTTATCATCAGTACGGCCCTTGATGCTCCTGAGTACAATATTGATTCACAGTACCGCATCTATCTGCTTATGGCCTTCCTGTCATTGATATCATGGCCGGGAACAGCCCGCCTCGTAAGAGGTCAGATTCTGTCTCTTCGTGAGCAGGAGTATATGGTGGCGGCAGAGGCTATGGGTTATTCTGTACCGAGAAAAATATTCAAGCATCTTGTTCCTAACGTAATGCCTCAGCTTATCGTTCAGATGACTCTGAGCCTTGGAAGCATGATTCTCTACGAGGCAACTCTTTCATACCTGAATCTGGGTGTAAAAGCGCCTTACGCAGCCTGGGGAACAATGATAAATATTATTTCCACCAATCAGGACATTCTCCAGCATCACCTTAACGTTTGGGTTCCTGCAGGTATTTGTATAGTTATTGCCGTATTAGGCTTTAATTTCATTGGTGACGGTCTGCGTGATGCGCTTGACCCGAAGGCAAGGAGGTAGTTTGTTATGGCTAAATCAAATAAAAACTACCTTTCTGGTAAAGAGATACGCGCAATAGCCAAAGAAAATAAAAAAATTATGAAGCGCCTTGAGGCTGAAAAATACCGCAAGGCAGATGAGTCAGAATACCTGACTCAAATGAAAAGTAATGATAATATACTCGAAATTGACCAGCTACACACATATTTCTTTACAGAGCAGGGTGTGGTAAAGGCTGTAAACGGCGTATCTTTTGACGTACCTCAAAATGCCACGGTTGGTGTAGTTGGCGAATCGGGATGTGGTAAATCTGTAACAAGTATGTCGGTTATGCGCCTTTTACAAGGTCCTACAGGGCAGATTTATTCAGGCGAGATAAGATTTAAGTCTAAAGATAAAACGGGTGAGCAAAAGGTTTATGACATCGCTAAGATGCCTATAGCTGATATTCACAAAATTCGTGGTAATCAGATTGCTATGATTTTCCAAGAACCTATGACTTCACTTAACCCAGTGTTTACTATCGGTCAGCAGCTCGACGAGGTCACATTTATTCATAACCCTGAAGCTTCAAAAGAGGATGCAAAGGCAAAATCTATCGAAATGTTAAATCTTGTCGGTATTGCAATGCCCGAGCGTGTGTATAATGCATTTCCACACGAGTTGTCAGGTGGTATGCGACAGCGTGTTATGATTTCTATGGCGCTTGCAAGTGACCCACGCCTTATTATTGCAGACGAGCCTACGACCGCTCTTGACGTTACAATTCAAGCTCAAATTTTAGACCTTTTACGTGATCTCAAGGATAAGATTGACGGTTCAATAATGCTTATTACTCACGACCTTGGTATTATCGCCGAAATGGCAGATTATGTTGTGGTTATGTATGCGGGTAAGGTAATTGAAAAGGGAACTGTTGATGAAATTTTCCATAATCCTATGCACCCATACACCATAGGTCTTCAAAAGTCAAAACCCACATTAAATTCAGACAGTGATGCTCTGTATAACATTCCTGGAAACGTACCTAATCCAATTAATATGCCTGCCCACTGTTATTTTAAGGAAAGATGTAATAAATGCACCTCAAAATGCTCGGGTGAATATCCTGATATGATCAAGGTATCTCCCACACACTTTGTTGCGTGTCACCTTTACGATGAGGAGAAATAAAATGGCTGAAGAAAAAACAATAGAACAATTTGATCCCGATGCTATTTTAGAGGTTCGTAATCTTCGTAAATGCTTTCCTATTAAAAAAACATTTACAGGCAAGGTAAAACAGGAGCTTATTGCAGTAGATAATGTTTCATTTAAATTAATGCCGGGTGAAACGCTTGGTATTGTTGGCGAATCGGGTTGCGGAAAAACAACTCTTGGCAGAACAATACTTAAACTACACGAATCAAACGGCGGTCAGATAATATTCGAAGGTCAGGATATTACCAATCTTAAATCATCCGATATGCGCGAAATACGCAAAAAGATGCAGATTATCTTTCAAGATCCTTATTCATCATTACCACCTCGTAGCACGGTAGGCGGTATCCTTTCAGAACCTGTTGAGGTTCATAATATCGTGCCAAAATCACAGGTTAAAGATTATGTTTTAGACCTTATGGACAAATGCGGTCTTCGTGATTATTATTACGAGCGCTATCCTCATGAATTTTCGGGTGGTCAAAGACAGCGTATATGTATTGCGCGCGCTTTGTCGGTTAATCCTAAGCTTGTTATCTGTGATGAGCCTGTTTCGGCGCTTGATGTTTCAATTCAGGCACAGATAATTAATCTACTTAAAAAGCTACAGCAGGATATGAACCTTACATATATGTTTATTTCACACGATTTGTCGGTTGTTAAATTTATCTCTGATAAAATCGGTGTTATGTATCTTGGTTCTATGGTTGAATTTGGTACAAAGGAAGATATTTTTGCTAATCCCTTGCACCCATACACCGAAGCGCTTTTCTCGGCAATTCCGCAGCCTGACCCCGATGTTAAAATGAATCGAATTATACTTAAGGGTGATATTCCGTCACCTGCAAATCCGCCAAGGGGCTGTCGTTTCCATACACGTTGTCCAAAGGCCATTGCGGGCTTATGTGATGAGGTAACACCGGAGTATCGCGACTTTGGTAACGGTCACTGCGCGGCGTGTCATTTACTAAACAAGGAATAAACCCATGTGTGAAAAGAAAATAAAAAAAGAAAAGATAACATACATTGATGATGGAAGAACCATTGCTGATATGTCAAATCTACCCCCACGCGCACAGTGGACAAAGCAAGGCACAACGTCAAGCTTTAGGGATATCTGGCGCACCTATTGGCAGTCCACTAAAATGATGCTAAAACCGACGCTAATTGCTGTTGGATTTTTGGTTGTTGTCTATCTAATCATGACTATTATCTTTTGGTTGATGTGAACAAAAAAATTCCCGAACTTTATTGTTCGGGAATTTTAATTATTTCTGATTAAATGTACCGTTTGAAAGATGTAAAATTTTATCACATACACCAAGGGAAGTGTTGCGGTGGGTGATAAATATTATTGTTTTATCGGTATATTCCTTTAAGTTTTTAAGAAGCTGTGTTTCAGTTTCTTCATCTAATGCAGATGTTGCCTCGTCAAGTAATATTATCGGTGCGTCAAACATCAATGCGCGAGCTATAGCAATTCGCTGAACCTGTCCTTCCGAAAGACCTTCTCCACGTTCGGATATTACAGTGTTAAATCGGTCGGGCAGTGAATTGATAAAGTCATAGATTGCAGCAGCCTTTGTAGCATTTTCGATTTGTTCATCACTAACCGAATTATCACAAAGCGTAATATTATCACGCAATGTGCCCGATATTATCATATTGCCTTGAGGTACGTAAGCAAACATTTGTCTTGTTGTTTCGTCAATTGGTGTTATTCCATCAAAGGATATACCACCTGAAGTAGCAGGGAAAAGACCAAGTAATAATTTAAATAACGTGCTTTTACCACTACCTGAACGCCCTGTAATCGCCGTTATATTGCCTTGGTCAATTGTAAAATTATTATCTCGCAGTACAATTTCGTTGGTATAGGCAAATGTGAGATTATTGGCAATAATTTTTTTGAAATTTAAGGTTTTATTGGCGTTGTCAACGTAATTTTCATTTTTTAAATTTTCAAGTTCTATAAGCCGTTCGGCAGAGGCTACGGTTGAATAGTATCGAGGTATAATACCTGATATATTTTGCAGCGGCGCTCTTAAAATAGAAACCAACTGCAAGAAATACACAAGCGTACCGATGAGCATTTTACCGCTTGCAATCTGACCCGCACCCCAGATAAGCACGCCGTAATAACACAGATTAAAAAACAAATAAAGTAATATTGAAATAGTTACAGCAAGTATATTTCTTTTGATTTTAAACCTATGATTATTTGCCATATACTCGTTTAACTTGATTCTAAAAGGTGTTTCACCCGAAAAGGTTTTAATTACAACAATATTTGCAAAGCTTTCCTGTAAGAAAGAGCGTGTAACACCTTCAGACTGTTGTACATCCTTGTGTAAGCTTTTGTAACGGCGGCTTAGTAGTCTGCCAACAAGGGGAAAAATAAATCCAATAACCAAAACAGCAATAGCAAAAAAGTAATTTTCAATACACAAGGCGGCGATACCCGCAACAATTTTTGTAAGCATTGATACAATCGAGGGTATTAAAACAACCGTTCCGTTTACGATCTGCTCTGTATCTGATGTGAAGCGGTTAAGTAAATCACCCGAATGATATTCAGATATGTCTGCGTATTTTTTTTCCATAAGAGACGTAAACATATGATTGCGCAGTGAAATATTCATTTTTGATGAAACGCTCACCGAAATTAGTGAAATTGCAGCCTCGACAGCGATGTAAATAATTATCAATGCCAATAATGCAATACCGCCCATAATAAGCGCGTTTTGTGTAGTGTCAGCGTTGTTTATTATTAACTGTGATGCTTTGGCTAAAAGTATATATGTAACCGCAGCCACAATATTTAAAGCCGAAATTAATATTATTTTAGGTATAAATGGGCGGATCCTATTGAATATCCATTTTTTTGTTAAACTTTTATTTTTCATTCTTCTAAAATTCCGTTTTCCTTTAATATTCTGATAAATACATCAATATCATTAAGTGCAAGAACGGTTGAAATATCAAATTTGTTAAGAAGCCCGTGAAGCATCTGTTCTTTAGTTGCGTTTTCATTTTGTAGTAAATCCCATAAATAAGCAGATGTTTCTGTCAAAAGGATTGTACTGTTAAAATCGCGATTAACAGTTTTATCACAAATAATAATATTTTGACCATGTTCAGTTTTTAAATTAAAGCCTTGCTTGATTTTCATTTTTTTCACCTTAATTCATAAATAATTTAAAAACCAATACTTGCATTTTAATTAATTATATACTAAAATATTTTATAATGCAAGTAAGTTTGTGGAGGTAGCTAAATGGATACTTTTATAGAACAGTTAGTAACGATTAAAAAAACAGGTAAAACATGGGCTGCGTATTTTGGCATCGCTCTTGCGGCAATTATTCTTATGACAGTTTCTTTTCTGTTTTTTAAATCAATTTTCATAGCGTTAGATGCTCTTATTTTGTTCGGTGCTTATAAACTATATTCAATGCTTAGTATAGAATATGAATATATTATCACCAATTCTACAATGGATATTGATAAAATTATAGCAAAAAGCTCACGTAAGCGTACAATGAGCTTTGAATTGCCCACTGTACAACGTATCGAAAAATATAGGGTTGGTTTGCCTGAAGATCTTATTAAAGACGCTGTCTTTGCTTGTAACGGCAACGAAGATAATGCATATGTTTTGGTAATTCACCCCGAGGGCAAAGGAAAGCAAACTGTTGTTATTGCACCTGATGAAAGATTGATTAAAGCAATGAAAACATTTTTACCCAAATTTGTTGCTGATACATTATATTAAAGGTGATTTTATGAAGGTTTTAACCGCTTCTCAAATTAAAAACGCCGAAGATAATGCCGTTCAGCGCGGCATTTTTTCTTATGCACAATTAATGAAAATTGCAGGGGATACCGCTACACACGAGATTTTAAAAAGATATAATATTATTGGTAAAAAAATATGTGTAATGTGCGGCAGTGGTAACAACGGTGGAGATGGTCTTGTTATTGCATCTGATTTAAGACGCTGCGGCGCAGATGTTACACTGCTTTTACCGATGGGCTTTCCCATAACCGATACCGCGCTTAACTTTAAAAGCGGGGTAGAGGGCATTAAAATAATCGAAGATTTTTACGGTAATTATGATATTGTTATTGATGCGCTTTTTGGTATTGGACTTAACCGACCTTTATTTGGTGAAATTTCTGACCTTATTAAAAAAATTAATACATATAATTGTACTAAAATTGCAATCGATATTCCAAGTGGTGTATTCTGTGATGGAGGTGAGGTTGTAACCGCTTTTCGTGCGGATTTAACACTCACGTTCACCGCATATAAGCCTTGTCAGCTATTACCGCAAACAAGTGCTTATTGTGGTGAAACTGTAGTTCTTGAAATCGGCTTGCCTATTGATGACTATGCTTATCTTACAATTGATAAACCACAAACGATAAATAGAATAAAAAACTCACATAAGGGTACCTTTGGCACAGCATTGCTGTTTTGCGGTAGTTACGGTATGTGTGGTGCTGAGATTTTATCTGCACGTGC
>JAZSBS010000057.1:0-3241 GCA_045602525.1 Acutalibacteraceae bacterium | reverse complement strand
TCAATGGTGGAATTAGCTATACGTCCCGAGTGGGTTGGCAAAAACCTGCTTGAACTTAATTTAAGGCGCAAATATGCCGTCAACGTTGTTGCTATATGTACAAACGGTACGGTAACTACCGATATCGACCCTATTGCACCGCTGAGGGAAGATATGAAAATGATTGTAATCGCCGATACTGCAAAAATAAGCAAATTAAAATAAAGGGTACTGTCATTATGAAACAATTAATTTTTGACACTAAAAAACTAGTATTGTCTGCACTTTTTGCCTCTCTTATATGCATTGCGACAATGATTATAAAAATACCAACACCTCTGGGCGGTTATGTGAATCTTGGAGATGGAATTATTCTCATCTGCGCGTGGATTTTGCCGCCCGCGTTCTCTTTCCTCGCGGCAGGAATAGGGTCCGCTTTGGCGGATTTATTCTCGGGATACATAATATATGCGCCTATAACATTTTTAATAAAGGGGCTTGTAGCCGTTTTTGCGTACTTAGTCTTTAAATTTCTTCACACTAAGCCGTTAATTTCACGTATCATAAGCGGCGCTTTATCAGAAATTATAATGATATTAGGGTACTATTTATTTGAAGGTTTTCTATATGGTTTTATCCCATCACTTGCCAATATACCTGCAAACGCTGTACAAGGACTTGTAGGTATAATAATTGGCACACTTCTTATCAATTATGTTAAACGCTTAACCGAACGTTTTTGCTGACCGCACAAGTCATAACAGCAATTTTGTGCTACTTTTTGGCATTTTAGTTAATTTACATTTAATATATTCTTCCGTATAATAAAGGTGTATTAAATTACCGAAAGGATGAATAAAACTATGGATATTAATCTTATACCTGCTGAAAAATTGGCCGAAAACGCAAAGATTAAGCTTAACGTTTGCGAGCACGAGGTTGATATGTACTGGAAAGTAGCTATCGAGGTGCTTGAGGTTATCGCCGAAAACAACCGCAAGGGCGAGCCGACACTTATGGTTGTGCCTTACGGTCCGTTAGGTCCCTATGCGCGCATAGCTGAGCTTGTTAATAAGTATCGTATATCACTTAAAAACTGTTGTTTTATAAATATGGATGAGTATTTAAACGATGATAAAACATATATTGATTATAATCATCCGCTATCTTTCCGTGGCGGTATGGACCGCACCTTCTACAGCAAAATTGATGATGAACTCAACGTTTTGCCCGAAAACCGCATCTTCCCCGAGCCCGGTAAAGAGCATATCGTTATGGACAAAATCCGTGAGTACGGCAAGCTCGATATGGTATTTGGTGGTGTTGGTATCAACGGCCACTATGCCTTTAACGAGCCCGAAGAAAATGTAACGGCCGAAGAGTTTGCCACGCGCGAAACCCGTGTGCTTAAAATCACAAGGGAGACCAAAACCATCAACGCATTTATGAACTGCGGTGCTAATCTTGATGCTATACCTGACTGGTGCATAACCGTTGGTATGAAAGAGATGCTTATGGCAAAGAAGGTTCGTATGTGTATGCCGAGAGACTGGAACGCAGGCGCGCTCCGTAAGGTAATACTCGGCGATGTTACCGCATCGGTTCCCTGCTCACTCTTCCAAAATCATCCCGATGCTATGCTTTATGCGGCAGCTGTTGCAACGGCTTGTCCCATTCCCGAAATCCGTGTATACAACAAATAATGCCTATGTTTAATTTGGTTATAAAGAATGCAAATATTGTTTTACCCGATACAGTTGTATCGGGTAAAAGTGTTTGTATAACAAATGGAAAAATTGCCGATATTACCGATAAAAATATATCGTGCGACAATATTATTAATGCAAACGGCGGTTATTTGCTGGCGGGCTTTATTGATACCCACATACACGGAGGCGGCGGTGCAGATTTTATGGATGCCACTATAACCGCTTTTGAAACCGCAGTAAAGGCCCATCTACAGCACGGCACAACGTTGCTTCTACCTACCGTTATGACGGCGAGTGAAGAAGATTTGGCGGCATTTTTAAACACCTTTAAAGAGTTTAAAAAGACAAGCCTTTATGCCAAATTGACCCCAGGTGTACATCTTGAGGGCCCGTATTTTTCGGGTGCCAACCCCAAAAGTGCAGGCGCACAAAAGGCAACACTACTGAGATACCCCGATTTAGATGAAATTAACCGCTTACTAAAAATTGCCGATGGCGATATACTGCGTTGGGATGCAGCGCCCGAACTGCCAAATTCTGATAAATTTGCCAATGTTATGCGAGATAACGGCATTATTTGTTCCATGGCGCACTCTTTTGCCACGGCCGAAGAAGCGCTTATCGGCATTGAAAACGGCTTTAACCACGCAACACATTTTTACAATGCGCTTACAACCTATCATAAACGCGACCAAGTGGTTTGCGGTGGTGTTGTTGAGGCGGCATATCTTGATGATAATGTAGTAGTCGAGCTTATATCGGACGGATGCCACATACCGCGCTCTATTATGCTTTTAGCACTTAAAATTAAGGGACCCGAAAAGGTTTGCGCTATTACTGATGGTATGCGCCTATCGGCGACCGATATGAAAAGCGGTAAACTCGGCAGTTTGAAAAACGGCACCGAGGTAATCGTTGAGGACGGCGTTGCCAAACTGCCCGACCGTTCATCCTTTGCGGGTAGTATCTGCACTATGGATAGAGCACTCAAGGTTATATGCGAAAAGTACGGCATCGATATAACCGTTGCCACTCAAATGCTGTCCCTCTCCCCTGCGAAGCTGTTGGGACTTGATAAAACAAAGGGAAGCATCGAAATTGGCAAGGATGCCGATTTGGTTATAACAGATAAAAACCTGTGTGTTACAAACGTAGTTTTAGGCGGCAAAAAGGTAAAATAACAAACGAGGTGTTATTCTGGTAAAAATTCTTCCGGGATGTATTTTTCAACTGTTTTTTGTAGATTTTCTACCGTAAATCCTCCGCCGATAAGTGTGGTTTTGCCTTCTCTTTTTTCGGTTCTCACTATTGCGTGCTTTTGGGCTAAAGCTTCGGTGTAGTCATTTAAATAGTATATTTCAAAGTCTCGTGATGCTGTATCATTGCTCGCAACATAATTGCCACCCCATACGTAATGGGCGACCGTTGGCAAAAATTGTGGTTTTTCTATATACACATCACCCGTTTTGCCGTCCTTTACAATATCCAAGCTCAAAATTCCCGCCAAGGCGCTGGCGCCCTTTCGTATACCCGAAACCATTGTGCCTAACGAA
>JAZSBS010000056.1:0-9908 GCA_045602525.1 Acutalibacteraceae bacterium | reverse complement strand
AAAAAAATAATAATTATTGTTTTGGCAATCATTCTTGCCATAATATTAGCATTGATTTCAACATTTCTTATTTTAACATATGTGGGTAAATCACAGTTCCATAAAGCGGACGCCCATATTTCAATCGATGCCGTCGAGATCGAAGACGAAAACACAATAATATACAACGAAAAAAAATACACACTTAATAAAAACATAGTAAGTGTTTTGGTAATGGGGATTGACCGTGACAATGTAAATCAAAATTTGGGTGTTGGCAATAACGGTCAGGCAGATGTTGTTTTTGTTGCCACCATTGATACTAAAACAAAGAAGGCTTGTATCATACCCGTATCACGTGAAACTATGGTAGATGTAAACCTTTATACTGATGACGGTAAATACGCCGGCACGCAGAAAGAACAGTTGTGCCTTGCCTACGCTTATGGCAATTCTACAGAAGAGTGCAGTGTAAATGTAATGACCTCGGTAAAGAGATTGTTGTACGGAATAAATATAAATTCTTATGTTACAATAGAGTTGGACGGCGTAAGTAAACTTACCGATTTGGTAGGAGGTATAGAGCTTACCTGCCTTGAGGATATGAAAGTAAGTAATACCAACTCGTTTTATAAAGGACAAAAAATCAACCTTAAAGGCGAAACTGCACGTAGATATATTCAATACCGCGGTGACGATACCGAAGCAAATGCCCGTCGTATGCAGCGACAAAAGCAGTTTTTATCAGCACTTATGAATAAAACCGGCAATGCCGTGCTGGGTGATTTTTCAAACCTTACTAAATACTATACGACACTATCCCCATATTTTTCTACCAATGTTTCATTTGCCCAGATAACCTATCTTGCTCAAAATTGTCTGACTATGAACTTTGGCGATGCGCTCGACTACAAAACCATAAACGGCACACTCACACAAGGTGAAGAGTGGGTTGAATTTGTACCCGATGAAGATTCGGTGCTTCAAACAATAATTGATGTTTTTTATATTCCAGAAGAATAAAGCAAAAAGTCAGTCGCAAACTTGCGACTGACTTTTTTAAATATTATTTATTAAAAGGATTATCGTTATTATTATAAATCTGACAGATAATATTTTGTATTTTAAGCGCTTCTTTGCCTGAAATTTCAAGCTCGTCCTTTCCCTGTACAGCGTTATAAAACTGTCGTATCTGCACCGCATGCTGAAAACCCCAATAATCCTTACCGCCTGTGTATTTAAACTGTTCGTCCATTTTGTTTTCGGCGGTTTCAACAGTTCCGTCATTGTAGTTAATAACAGCGTGATCATAAGAAAAGATAGCACTACCATTTTCACAAAGCAATCTTATTTCGATAGGTTCATCTACAAGATAGTTATTCATTGCATAAAACGATAGCAATGCTCCGTTTTCATATTTTATAAGACCCTCTGCCGAATCTTCGACCACCATTATTTTGTGATTACGGTTATGAAGAGATGATGAAATTTCGACAGGTGTACTGTCAATCATCCAGTTAGCAAGATCAATCGAGTGAATAGCCTGATCAATTATTACACCGCCGCCCTCTTTGTCCCAAGTGCCTTTCCAATCGGACGAATCGTAATAATTATCAGGTCTGTACCAGGTAAGTGTGGTTCTACCGCATTTTACAGCGCCTAATTTACCGTCAACAACACGCTGCTTTACCAACTTTGACGGCGCATTGTATCTGCACTGAAAAATAACGCCGTATAAAACGCCACACTTCTCAGCGGTTTCTACCGCACACACAGCATCCTCATATTTAATGCTCATAGGCTTTTCAGATATAACATTTATTCCTGCCTTAAATGCATCTATTGATATCGGCACGTGCAGGTAGTGTGGCAAACAAATATGTACGGCATCAAGTTGCTCACATTCAAACATTTTGATATGGTCGGTATAAACCTTACCGCCGTATTTTTTGGAAGCGGCTTCGGCGCGCTCGGGCTTAATGTCACAAACGGCAACAAGCTCAACATCGTCGAATGCTACGATTGAATCAAGATGCATAACCGAAATATTACCGCAGCCTATAACTGCTACCCTTGTTTTTTCCATAGTTCCCTCACAAATCGACCGCAATAATTAATAAAGAGCCTTATTATGACAACAAGGCTCTTTGCTTATGCAGTAATTATTTATTCAGTGCAATAACATTGGCAACAAGCGCCAAAACAAAGAAAACAATCGTGATATATTTTGTCATACTTACAAGCTTTGCATTGACTGTGCGAGCCTTGTTTTTAGAAAGAAATGTGTCAGCAGCGCCAGAAATTACACCGTTAACACCTGAACGGTGACCCTGCTGAAGCAGTATAACGCCAATGATAGCAATTGATACCAAAAACATAAATATTCCCAAAATAATTTCCCAAACGTTCATTTTTAAACCTCCAAAATATAGCAATCGGGTAACCGATAAAATTCGCAAAACTTATCATAACACAAAGTCAGTAATTTTGCAAGATATTTTTTTAATAATTTAATTGTTGTCGCAACCCTTACAACCACAACCGCCAAAAAGCTTATTGATATTAAGTTTTTTATCATTTTTATCTGTTATAAAACCAAGAAGCTCAAACAGTTTTTCGGGAGCTATATCATCATAGCGTGCATCAAGCACAAAATTTTCTGCTGCCACATGCAATGCGCTTCGTAGTATTCCGTCAGCAAGCATTATATCCGATTGAGGTTCAACGGCAAAAACGGTGATTGTCTTTTCGGTAAGGTTATATAAACAGTACCCGAGCACTTCTTCTCCTGTTCGTGCTATAACGCAACCCGAACTATCATTGATTTCAAGATTGTGTTTTTTAAATAATTTTTTGATTTCTGCACTGTCTTTGCAAGGTAAAACGCTTATCATTGTTCTTCTTGCCTTTCTTTTGAAATATTCTGAAGGCGCGTAAGCTCTCTTTCGTTAAGGTCACGCCAGGAACCCGACTTTAATCCACCCAGCTTTACGCCCGCAATTTCAATACGCTTAAGTCGCAAAACCTCGAGTCCTACCACATCGCACATTTTTCTTATTTGACGGTTTCTGCCCTCCTGGATAATAAAGTTGAGTACAGTTCTGTCCTCACGACGCTCGATAACAAACACATCACACGGCAATGTTTTTTTGCCGTCTATTACAACACCCTCGCAAAGCTTCTTGATCTGATCATCATCTACAGCGCCGCCAACGGTTACGCGATAGGTTTTGTTTACGTGACTTCGCGGATGGGTAATTATATTTGCAAGTTCACCGTCGTTTGTCATAATAAGCAGGCCCTCTGAATCACGGTCAAGACGACCTACTGGAAACACTTTAACTCCAACATCTTTTACAAGGTCAGCCACATTTTTGCGGTCAAATTCGTCACTCATTGTGGTAACGTAACCGCGTGGCTTATGAAGCATTATGTAAACCTTTTGAGTAACCGCTACCACATTTTTGCCCCTTACGGTTACTTTATCGCGTTTCGGGTCAACCTTGTCACCAAGGGTGGCAATTCTACCGTTTACACGCACCTTACCTGCTTCGATTAATTCTTCTGCTTTTCTTCGTGAAGCAATTCCGCAAGCAGATAAATGTTTTTGAAGTCTTATTTTATTATCCTTCATTTTTATCTCCTAAACTTTTAACAGTATGCTTTTAAATATTTCAAAAAATAAAACAAATTTATTTTTGTTATCGTTTATATTCTCATTTGCTGTTATTGGTATATCAGATACTATATTACCGTTACAGTAGTAGCAAATCCGACCTATTTGTTCACCTTTTTTAATTGGTCCATATAAAAATGACGGCATATAAATTTGATATGTAACCGTCCAATTTTTCGTTATATTTATTGTTGTGGATGGAATTTTTACAGTTATCTTATCACCGCTTAGGGTACAAATATCTATTTCATTATTCTCGGGCGAAAAGCACTTTGATTCAATTAAAGACAGTCCCAAATCCAAAAGCATCCGATGGTCAACCCAATCATTACCGTCATTAAGCGTTACGGCAATCACAAATTTTCCGTCTTTTTTTGAAGCGGATACCAGACATCTGCCGGATTTTTTGGTAAAGCCAGTTTTTACACCGACAATATCGTCATACATCTTAAGAAGCTTATTATGATTTGTAAGAGTACGGTTATAAGGTGGATTACCGTAGCAAAGCCTCGCCGACTGTGATGCTGCCGCTTTTGCGAAATTTTCATTTGCAAGTGCTTCTTTTGTAATAAGTGCAAGTTCGTAAGCCGTGGTATAATGCTCCTCTGCGTCAAGTCCCGATGGTGTTACAAAATGGGTATCTTTAAGTCCCATCGCTTTAGCGCGCTCGTTCATAAGGTCTACAAATTGGCTGACACTTCCGCCAAGCGCTATCGCTGTGGTATTTGCTGCATCGTTTCCTGACGCCAACATCATACCGTAAAGCAGATCATGGTAAGATACATTGTCCCCTATCATAAGTCCCATCGACGAGCCCTCTACAGTTACCATTTCACGCGTAGTTACGATTTCTTTACTCAAATCACCGCCAAGCTCGCATAGTAGTAATGCCGTCATAATCTTGGTGGTGCTCGCCATAGGCAGACGAGTGTCACAATTTTGAGAATATAAAATTTCACCCGTGTCACCGTCTATAACAACTGCCGCTTTGGCGGATGTGCTGTAAGCTGACACCATAGATACATTCAATAAAATCGTTATGCACACTATAACGCAAACAACTTTTTTCATATACATCACCCATAAATTTTATGAGTGATGTTTATATTATTATTCTATTGGTATTTCAGTCTTTTTATCGAAAAGGCTCTTAACCTTATCTATAAGCTCGGGAGCCATATTTATCGCCTTGTCAATAGTATTCATTTCACTGTAAACAGGCATCATATGGACGTTATCGCCGTTAATGCATATAAAGGCTACTGGGTTAACAGTAACACCAGCACCGCCGCCACCGCCAAAAAGCTCCTGACCATTTTTGCTGGGAAAATCACTACCACCGGTGGCAAGACCAAATGAAACTCGTGACACAGGAAGCAATGTAATATTACCCACTACAATAGGTGTTCCGATAATTGTATCGGCATCAACCATAGTACGAAGCTTGTCCATAGTGGTATCCATAACGGTTTTAATACTGTTTTCGCTCATACTTTTCACTTTCCTTATGTTGTAATCTTAAATATTCAAAAATTGCTGACACAGCAACAATTAAGAGGTAAATCAATCTTGTTGTCACCGAAATTGATGCTGTAATGGTTGATTCGGTTTTATCAAAATCGGTACTGATATCTACCTCTTTTGACTTAAAATCGGAATTGGTCCCCAAAAATGCAAGTATAGGATACACCGCAGAACAAATTCCACCGTACTCTATCGCAGTGTTTGCAGCGTTGTCGGAAGCCACGGTTATATCAAGCTTGAAACGCGTAAATTTCAGACGCTTTACCACAAACCAAAGTTTTTTTAGCAACATCATCAAAAGCTCGCTAAAATACTTAACCGTTCCAAAAAAACCTTTTCGTTTATATGTTTTTTTGAAAAAATTCTCCTTTTTGCTACCTTGATCTTTTGACGTTACGTCATTCTGGGATTGCCTCTTTTGCTTTTTTGCTTTTTTTATTTCTACCTTTTTTTCACTGTCAAGCAAAACAAAGCCTGCATATTTGATGCGATAAGAAAATTTTTTTACAAAAGATAAATCTACAGTAATGGGTAACAAAAGCAAAATAAAAAGCACCAAAACTACGCTTAAAATAATGATCCACGCTGTCACTGTTGTGTATCTCCAACAAGTTCTTCTTCTATTTCAAGTTGTTCTCCAACATCGTTTACCTCGGGATTATCCTTAGGTAGTGGCGGTAAATCGCTTAGGTCGTTAAGGCTGAAACTACGCAAAAATGTCTTTGTTGTACCGTAAAGCAACGGTCTGCCGGGTAGTTCAAGACGACCTCTTTCTTCTATAAGACCTTTCTCAACGAGTGTTGATACAACACCCGAACAGTCAACACCGCGCACCTGCTCTATAAAAGCACGGGTTACGGGCTGATTATAAGCAATTACGGCCAAAACCTCTAAAGAAGCCGGTGACAGTGGTGTGCGACGTTTAATATCAAAAGCCTTTTTAATATAGGGCGCAAACTCTTCACGTGTTACAAGCTGATATGTGTTTTCAAGACGCACCACATAAAAGCCGCTATTGTCCGCCGCAAGCTTGCTTTCAAGCTCTTTTATATATTTCTCAATTTCCTCAGGCTTTATTTCAAAAGTTTGAGAAAGTCGATCTATGCTTATAGGGTCGCCAGAAGCAAAAAGTACCGCTTCAAGCGCTGCTATTGTTTGTTGTTTGTTCATCCTCTTTTATGCCCCTTAATAATCTTGATTTCTGCATTGTCTGCAGTGTCACCACTAATTTCTACCCGATTTGCCTTACACAGTTCAAGCACCGCCAAAAAGGTGGCAACAAGTTCTGAGCGGCTGCGCGCAGTTTTATAAAGTGATGACAGTTTACTTTTACCGCCTGTTACAAGCTTACGAATTACAAAAACAATTTTTGTTGACACCGAAACTATCTTTTTTGCAACTATTTTTGTAAATGGTGTAACATTTGGCGGAAGTCTGCGCTGACCGCGACCGACTGCCGCAAGATAAGACTGATACATAACATCACTTGGATGTACAAGCTCATAGGTTTTGTCAAAGTCGTACTCTGTCGGCACACGGATAAAACGGTCAAAACCCACGGTCATTGTTCCAAGCTTTCCTGCCATTTCGCGACAGAGCTGATATTCAAGCAATTCACCGGTAAGTTCTTCTTTAAGACGTACAATCTCGTCATGCTTTGGCAATAGGCTTACCGTTTTCATATAGATAAGACGCGAAGCCATTTCTAAAAACTCACTTGAGATTTCCATCTCACGACTGCGAAAAACCTCCATCTGCTCGAGATACTGCTCGATAAGCACAGATAACTGAATGTCGTAAATATTAAGTTTATTTCTCGCTATAAGCTGTAACAGCAAATCAAGTGGACCTTCAAAATTTTCTATCTTATAAGACAGTATCGCCGTCTGTTCCATTTATTCACACTCCAAATAGTTTAAAAGGTAGCAATGCCAATATTTCTACAACATTCAATACTTTTTCCGACAAAATTGCAATCGGTGCATCAAGCACTCCTGTATAAAGAAGTGCAAGTATGCCGATAAAAACAAATTGTTCGTATTTCATAACTTTAAAATAATATTTTTGCGGTAAAAACGTAAAAAGTATGCGTGAACCATCAAACGGGGGTATAGGTATAAGATTAAACACAGCTAAGTGCACATTGATTTGGGCAATGGCCACAAAAAACAGTGATATAACAAAAAGCAAAGTATAGTTATCACCCAACAAACCTGTAAGTAACAACAATATTTCAATTACTTTATATAAAAATATGGAGATAAACGCAACGATTATATTGGAAAACGGACCTGCCAATGCCACAATTGCCATTCCCCATTTTGGATTTTTATAGTAACGCGCGTTTACCTGCACAGGCTTTGCCCAACCTATACCAAAAAGCAATATACCCGCAGCACCCATCCAATCTATATGCGCCATAGGATTAAGTGTTAGTCTACCTTGATAATGTGGCGTCGGATCACCAAGTTTCGTAGATACAAAACCATGTGCCCACTCGTGAATAGGCAGTGTTAAAAATATTACTACAAAAGAAGATAGTGTATATATGATAATTTCAGACAAAGACATATTTCCTCTGATTGCATCTATCAACAAGCACTAACACCCCAATCTAAATATATTTAATTTATTATATAACATTATTGACAGAATTACAAGCAAAATATACCCTTAATATTTCCTTAATAGTTATCGCTATTGATTTTTTAGGTCTTTGGTGCTATAATATTGTGGCTATGGAAATTTTAAAACTGATTATCAAAATTATTGACACTGTATCAGGCTTTATCGGGAATTTGCTAAAATATAAAATTGTTTACAAAATAACCGGTGTTTTCTTCACAAGAAAATTTAAGGAGGCTAAGCACAATCACAAGTATGCAATACTTGTTGCCGCCCGTAACGAAGAAGCGGTTATTGGTAATCTTATTGACAGTATAAATAGGCAGGATTATCCGCGCGAGCTTGTAACTGTTTTTGTAGTGGCAGATAACTGTACCGACAATACGGCAAAAATTGCCCGAGAACTCGGCGCCGTTTGCTATGAACGCTTTGACCCCGACCATCGCACAAAAGGATATGCACTACAGTTTTTGGTTGAAAATATCAGACGCGACTATGGTATAGAAAACTATGAGGGCTATTTTATTTTCGACGCGGATAATCTTTTAAAAGAAGATTATATCACACGTATGAATGAATCGTTTGATGCGGGTCAAAAAATTATAACCTCGTACCGAAACACCAAAAACTTTGGTGATAACTGGATATCTGCTTCTTATGGTGTTCACTGGCTTCGTACAATACGTAACGAGCACCGCGCCCGTTCACTTTTTCATCTTGCAACACGTATTCAGGGTACAGGATTTTTGTTTTCACACGAGCTTATTAAAAACGGTTGGAACTATGTATCTCTTACCGAGGACCGTGCTTTTTGCGCCGATGCGGTAGCTCAGGGGTATCAAATCTCTTATAACAATGATGCTGAATTTTACGACGAACAGCCCGTTGATATTAAAATTGCGATGCGTCAGCGTATTCGTTGGGCAAAGGGTCACCTGCAAGCACTTGTCGAAACGGGTCCAAAACTGCTTAAACATATTTTTATAACAGGTGGCGCTGCAAATCGAGAATGTTCCAACGCTCCTTGGTATAAAAAGCTATTAAACAACCTAAGACTTCGCTTTATGAGTCTTGATATGTTGTCGGTAGTATATCCACGCTCTTTAATGATTTTATTTAAACGAATCGCAAAATACTATCTTATTTTCTCTTTAATACTTATAGGTTGGCAATGCTACGACTTTGATTTCTTTAAAATCAAAGCACTAGGTATTACTATATTAAACGGTTTACATTTTAACAGTTCGGTGCACGGCGAATGGTCAGTTATAGGTATAATGACACTTTCGGCATTTTACGCTTCATTTGTAAGTTATTTTAAAAACATCTTTTCTGCAGTTTATATCTATTTCATAGAACGCAAGCACATAGAACACATACCATTCTTCAAAAAAGTCTGGTTCTGTATTACATTCCCAATATTTGACATTATCGGTAAATTCTCATTACTGATAGCGTTGTTTAAAAAGGTTGAGTGGAAGGCAATCCCCCACACATCAAGTGTTAAAATTGAAGATATCCGCAAAGGCGGACCGCTTAAAGATAATTATACGACAAAGACATAAAGTTAAAGGATATTCGGTTTAAAACCGAATATCCTTTTTGTTTAAAGATTTTTTATTGTATTCATTACGTATTCGCTAAACTCGGCACATGTAGCACCATCAGTATCACCTGTAACAACAACTGCTTTCTCGGTTTCGGTGCATATGCTCAAAGCTTTGTTAAGCTTTGCCGCCTGAGCTTTAAAGCCGATATGGTTAAGTAGCATTTCGGTTGCTTTAAATATACTTGTTGGGTTAGCATAGCCGCCTATACCCTGCTCTATCATACGGGGAGCCGAGCCGTGAATTGCTTCAAACATAGCATAGCGGTCACCAAGGTTCATACTACCTGCAGTGCCTACACCACCCTGAATTTGAGCTGCTTCATCGGTGATGATATCACCGTAAAGGTTAGGCATTAAGAAAACCTCAAATCCGCTACGGATTTTCTTGTTTACAAGGTTTGCGGTCATAATGTCAATATACCACTCATCTGCATTGATTTCGGGATATTCCTTTGCAATTTCGTGACAGATTTCAGAAAACTTACCATCAGTCTT
>JAZSBS010000055.1:0-4596 GCA_045602525.1 Acutalibacteraceae bacterium | reverse complement strand
CAAGAGGAGTGAAAAATCAAAAAAGATTGTTTTTATGCAGATGATAAATTTTTTCATTATCGTCACCCCGTTTTTGTTCTCTATATATACAACAAATGAGACATATAAAAAGGTGACAAAAATTTTATTTTTTTATATTGTGATTACAATTATATGTTACAGGTTACATCGCCCTTTCATCTATTAAGTACCCTTTTTTATGCCAAAGGTCACAAGGTCCACACAAAGAAAGTAATATTTTGCCGAAATTGACGCCAACATTATGTTTGCGGTTTTACAAAGATAGTTTTAATTATATTTTTTAAAAATACCTCATATTTATTTTTGTAGGGGGAAATGATTATGAAAAAGTTTAAAATATTTATTTCTTTGTTTTTTTGTTGTGTTTTGATGTGTTCGACACTTACGGTAAGCGCTGCTACCGTTTCAAGCGAGTGTGATATATCCGACATAGCCGTTCCAATTGACAACGCCGTTACCGATGCGGCAATCGGCACACAGCTTGACATAAAGGCAAAGTCGGCAATACTTATGGAGGTAAACACAGGCAAAATTCTTTACGAAATGAACGCCGATGAAAAACTACCTCCCGCCTCTATTACAAAAATTATGTCGTTGTTGCTTGTGATGGAAGCAATTGACAGTGGTAAAATGTCGGTCGAAGATGTCATAACGGCGAGCGAGCATGCCTGCAGTATGGGGGGCTCTCAAATCTGGCTTGAGCCTGGGGAGACCATGACGGTAGACGATCTGCTGAAAGCGGCGGTTATTGCATCGGCAAATGATGCTACCGTAGCTCTGGGCGAACAAATCGCAGGTAGCGAAGAGGGCTTTGTAGCAATGATGAACGAGCGCGCCGCACAGCTTGGTATGACAAACACCCACTTTGTAAATGCGACAGGTCTTGATGCCGAGGGTCATATATCTACCGCGCACGATGTTGCTATAATGTCTGCCGAGCTTATAAAGCACGAACTTATTAAAAACTATTCTACTGTTTGGATGGACACCTTACGAGACGGCGAAAGCGAGCTTGTAAACACGAACAAGCTTGTCCGCTTTTACGAGGGTACAACGGGACTTAAAACGGGCACCACGTCGGGCGCGGGATATTGCCTTTCCGCCACTGCCGAAAGAAATGGACTTGAGCTCGTAGCCGTTATTATGTCTGGCGACACTTCGCAGGACCGTTTTAACGGCGCAAAAAAACTGCTTGACTATGGATTTGCCAATTATGAGTACGCATCTATTACACCGCAATTAGATATAACCGAGCTTGACGTAAAAAACGGTGTTGCGCAAAAGGTGAAAATATCGGCAGAAAACAACTTTGGCGCCTTGCTTAAAAAGAGCGAAGCATCGGCCATAACTCAGCAATTGAATTTAAAGCAAAATCTTACCGCTCCTATCAAAAAAGATGCGGTTGTCGGCACGGTTGATTTTTATTTGAACGACGAAATGATAGGTCAGGTGGACGTCACAGCCTCCGAAAGTGTTGACAAGATGAGCTTTTTTATGGCTTTTTTGTGGATTTTAGACGGATTACTAAAATAAAATCAAAATTTTTTGTGAAATTTTGTGTAATATGCTTGCAAATCTACACAAAATAATGTAAAATAAGTTAAACAGGGTAGAATAACCATTTTCTACCTAATACAAGGATAAGGATTGATTTAATGTCACTTGCTTTCAACAGTGCATACGCAAAGGATTTTATACGTGAAAACGACATAAAAGGGCTTGTTGGGGCTGTTGCCGAAGCTCACAAAACCGTAAACGAAAAAAGTGGTTTGGGTAACGACTTTTTAGGTTGGGTTGACCTACCCTACAACTATGATAAAGAAGAATTTGCCCGCATAAAAGCGGCGGCTAAAAAGATTCAATCTGACACCGATGTTCTTATTGTCATCGGTATCGGCGGTTCGTACCTTGGCGCTCGCGCGGCTATAGAATTTTTAAAGGGACCGTATTATAACACCATTCGCGATGGCGCGCCTGAAATTTATTTTTCAGGCAACAGCATAAGCGGTTCGAACCTTGCGGACCTTCTTAAAATCTGTGAGGGTAAGCGAGTATCGGTGAACATTATTTCAAAATCAGGTACAACCACCGAGCCCGCGGTTGCTTTTCGTGTTTTTCGCAAGCTGCTTGAAGAGCGCTATGGTGAAGAAGAGGCTGCAAGGCGCATCTACTGCACCACCGACAAGGCACGCGGCACACTTAAAGCTTTGGCTGACGAAAAAGGTTATGAGTGCTTTGTAGTACCCGATGACGTTGGCGGCAGATTTTCTGTTCTTACTGCGGTAGGTTTGTTACCCATTGCGGCAGCAGGTTGCGATATCGATGCGCTTATGGCTGGTGCTAAATCAGCGGCAAAGGATTACAACGTAGAAGATATAAACGATAACCCGTGTTATCAATATGCGGCTTTGCGTAATGCTTTTTACCGCAAGGGAAAAGCAATCGAACTGCTTGTATCTTACGAGCCACGCTTTACAATGATGGCAGAATGGTTTAAGCAACTGTTTGGCGAAAGCGAAGGCAAGGACAACAAGGGTCTGTTCCCCGCATCGGTTACTTTTTCAACCGACCTGCATTCTATGGGTCAATTTGTTCAGGACGGCGCACGCATAATGTTTGAAACGGTTGTGACAATTGGCGATAACGGTAGCGACGTTGTTATCGAAAAAGAAGAAAACGACGGCGACGGTCTTAATTTCCTTGCAGGTAAGCCTTTGTCTTATGTTAATGAAAAGGCTTTCCAGGGTACAGTACTTGCGCATACCGATGGCGGAGTGCCAAATCTTGTGATTTCGGTAGACAAAGCCGATGAAGAAAACTTGGGTCGCCTTATATATTTCTTTGAAAAGGCTTGCGCAATTTCGGGTTATATGCTTGGTGTAAACCCATTTGATCAACCCGGTGTTGAAAGCTATAAAAAGAATATGTTCGCGCTTCTCGGCAAGCCCGGATATGAAGATATGAAATCCGAGCTTGAAGCAAGACTTTTAAAATAAAAGAGTAAAATAACCGTGCTGGCACGGTAAATATAAAGGAGTTGTTTTATATGATTAAACTAATTATCGGAAAAAAAGGTGCGGGCAAAACCAAACGTTTAGTAGAAATGGTAAATTCTGCTGCTGAAACAAGTTTAGGTAATGTTGTATGTATTGAAAAGGGCGGCACACTTACATTTTCCGTTAGTCATAAAGCCCGTTTGATTTATGCTGATGATTTTTCAATCTGCGGTTACGACGAATACTACGGCTTACTTGCAGGCGTAAAGGCAGGCAATAACGACATAACTCACATTTTTGGTGATGCTACTCTGCGTATTGGCTCACGCGACTATGGCGAGCTTACAGCATTCCTTAAGAGACTCTCAAAGATTGAAGACGTTGAATTTGTATTCACCGTATCTTGCGATGAATCAGAGCTTCCTGCTGATATCTTCGAGGTAGCAGAAAAAATCTAAATCATACTTAAATGCAAAAAACTCCAAGGCTAATGGCTTTGGAGTTTTCTTTTGTATGAGTGTGTAATATCCGCGACCTCATTAGTTAAAAACAGCAACGCCGTTATATTAGGCAATGCCATAAGTCCGTTTAAAATCTCTGCTATAACCCACACCGCATCGGCGCGGAAAACGGCGGCAGGTACCATTGCTGCCACAAACACAAACAAAAAAGGTTTTTTTGCATTTTCTCCCAATAAAAACGTTACAAACTTTGCGCCGTAAAGTCCCCAGCCAATTACCGAGGAAAAGGCAAAAAAGCAGACCACAGGGCAAAAGATAAATATAATATTTTTGCCGTAAACTGTGGTTAGTGCGTTAAGAGTCAAGGTAGATGCAACATCTACCCCGTAGGTTATATCCCCCGAGCAAAGCAGGGTGAGCGCTGTCAGAGTGCAAACCAGAACAGTGTCGATAAACACCTCCATAATGCCCATAAGACCAAGGCTTACCTCGTCGCCATCACTGCAGGCATATGCTGTAGGCGCGGTGCCAAGCCCCGCTTCGTTAGAAAAAACGCCGCGCGACATACCAAACCGTAGACCTATAAACGCGGAAGCTATTACACCTCCTGTAACGCCCCGAGGATTAAAAGCACCAATAAATATTTGTGCGACCGCCGATGGTATTTTGGTATAGTTCACAGCTATCGCGCCCACCGTCATACCGATATATAAAACGGTCATAACAGGTATTACCTTTTCGCAAAAAGAGCCTATTCTGCCGTCGTTTTTAAGCACATATCCACAAAGCGCCGCACATATAACTCCCGCCGCAAGCTTTATTTTAAAATCCGTACAAGGCGAAATATCGGTAATCGACCTTACCATCTTGCTTATGCTTTGCGACATAGTGTTTATCTGTGTCATATTGCCTGTGCCAAATGCCGCTACAGTACCGCAAACACAAAAAATTACTCCCAGCGGCGCAAAAAAATGTGGCAAAGCATTTTTTATGTAGTACATAACGCCGCCTATGTAACTGCCGTCGCGGGCCGTTTCGCGGTAGCGCACGGCAAGAGCAATCTCGGCAAACTTTACTATCATACAAAAAAGCGAGGTCATCCACATCCAGAACACCGC
>JAZSBS010000054.1:0-7421 GCA_045602525.1 Acutalibacteraceae bacterium | reverse complement strand
ATTCGCAGATGTCGCGTAGTTGGTCGAGCGCGCACGATTGGAAATCGTGTAGTCATTAAAAGTGGCTCGAGGGTTCGAATCCCTCCATCTGCGCCAGAAAAAGAGAAGGTTCTATCGAAACTTGTCTTTTTCAGTTATATTTGCCTTTCGGCAAGTTATATTGCTTCGCAGTGATATTTGTCTTGCGACAAGTGATATTCGCTTCGCGAGTTTTAAAGGCGAATATAATATCACTGAAACCTTTTTCTTTGTCATAAATAAAAATACTTTTACATAGTATTAAGCAGTTGAAAAATTTTTAATGTAAAAGTTTCGGAGGAATATTTATGGCAAATAAAAGTATATATCAGGATATTGCTTTAAGAACAGGCGGAGATATTTATTTAGGTATAGTAGGTCCTGTGCGTACAGGTAAATCCACCTTTATAAAACAATTTATGGATAAGCTTGTTGTGCCTAATATTTCCGAAGAATACGAAAAGGAACGCGCTAAAGATGAGCTTCCACAGGCGTCTTCAGGCAGAACAATAATGACTACCGAGCCCAAATTTATACCTGAAAGAGCAGTCAATATCAACATTGACAACACTGCGTCTATGAATGTGCGGCTTATTGACTGTGTAGGTTATATCGTTCCAAGCTCTTTAGGATATATTGAAAACGACCAACCGCGCATGGTAAATACGCCTTGGTATAATGAACCCATACCCTTTAATATGGCTGCAGAAATTGGAACACAAAAGGTAATTAACGAACATTCAACAATAGGTCTTGTAATCACAACAGATGGTAGTATAAGCGATATACCGCGTGAGGAATATGCCGAGGCAGAAGATAGGGTAATTAATGAACTGATTGATATTGATAAACCTTTTATTGTATTATTAAATTGCATTGATCCAAATTCTGAAAAAGCTATTGATACTGCCGAAAGCATATCAAAAAAGCATCATATTCCCGTAATACCAATAAACTGCCTTGATATTACTCAGAATGACATCAAACAGATTTTATCACGCATACTTTATGAATTTCCCGTAAAAGAGATTGACGTTAATTTTCCTAAATGGATAAACAGCCTACCACTTAATCATTGGTTGCGTGCTGACCTTATAAAATCATTAAAATCTGCAGAAGGAATACATCACGTCAGAGACCTAAATTTATTTGGTGCTTGTTTTGAAAACAGTGAATATACTACCGATTGCAAAGTTAATAACATTGATTTGGGTTACGGCAGGGCAGATATTACTATAAATGTTAATCCACAATTGTTTTATAAGGTTCTTACTGAAAATACAGGTCTTGTAATTAATGATGAGATGGAGCTTATGGAATCAATTACCGAGTTATCGGCTATCAAGAAAGAATATATGCGCGTTAAAGATGCATTGGAAGAGGTCGAAGCAACCGGATACGGTATAGTTATGCCATCTATTGAGGAATTAACCCTCGAAGAACCCGAGATTGTAAAGCAGGGTGGTAGATACGGGGTAAGGCTTCGTGCGTCGGCACCGTCAATACACCTAATGAAAGCAAATATAACCACTGAAGTAAGTCCCATTGTTGGAAGCGAAAAGCAATCGGAAGATCTTATTATGTATTTACTAAATGAATTTGAGGAGGACCCTGTACAAATCTGGGATTCGAACATTTTCGGAAAATCATTACACGAATTAGTTAACGAAGGACTTCATACAAAACTTGCACGCATGCCAGTTGATGCACGCATGAGAGTACAAGAGACTATTGAGCGCGTAATTAACGATGGTTGCAACGGACTTGTATGTATAATACTATAATATTTTTCTTGCAAAAGCAAACAATATGTGTTATTATATAAAAAATGTTTGTTTTTGTGAGGTGTGGAGTTATGAAATCAAATTTACTCGCAAAGCTTTTTATTGCGCTTTGCTTCTGCTTGATTATGATGCTTGCATTTTCTGCGTGTAGGGATAAAGAGATATATGCCGAATCATCAGATTTTGAATCATATCCTGACTATTGGAATGATTTTAACAATGATACGGGTGATATTTACATACCTAATACCCAGAATTCTTCCACGAACGACAGTGACGCCTCAAACGAAACAAGCGGTGACGACCAGACCTCTTCTGAAGACTGGACAGCAAACTTTACCGATGACGAGGATAACGATACCACATCAAGTACTGTTGATACCGACAAGGACGGTACACCCGACGACACCGATCCCGATGATGATAACGATGGTGTCAACGACGATAAAGACAACGATGATGACGGTGACGGCACACCTGATGATGAAGAAAACAAATACGGTAATCAGGGACCGTTGGTATTCTTTTAATATTTAAACAAAAACACCTTGCTAATAACAGCAAGGTGTTTTCTATAAAAAAGAACACTTGAAAATTTCAAGTGTTCTTTTTGTTTAACCAATATTTAATATACTTCCCATATCATACATACCACAGGGTTTACCTACAATAAACTTTGCGGCTTTTACAGCACCTGCGGCAAATACCTCTTTTGATTGCGCCGAGTGTGAAAGGGTAATAACCTCGTCGTGACCTGCAAATATTACGTCGTGTTCGCCAACAATTGTACCGCCACGGATAGCGTGTATGCCAATTTCCGTTTTTGTGCGTTTTTGGCGTTTTGAATGACGATCATACTCGTATGTGTATTTATCGTTAAAAACCTCGTTTACAGCATTTGCAAGCATCAGAGCGGTACCTGAAGGCGCGTCAATCTTTTGATTATGATGCTTTTCAATAATTTCAACGTCAAAGTTGCTACCTAAAATCTTTGCGGCGCTCTTTGCTAACGAGCAAAGCAGGTTTACACCAAGCGACATATTTGCCGTAAAGAATACTGGTATTTTACTTGCTGTACCTTTAATTTTTGCGATTTGTTCAGCGCTGTAGCCGGTTGTAGCAAGGATTATCGGTACGTTATTTTTAATCGCATAGTCGAGCAGGCTGTCAAGAACAGAAATGTGCGAAAAGTCGATTATAACATCAGGATGTATATTCACATCATCAAAAGATTTATAAACAGGGAAATCGCAAAGAATTTCTGCATGGTCTACGCCTGCAATAATTTTAAGACTGTCGTCTTCGCTTACGCGTCGAGCAACGGCGTTGCCCATTTTGCCGCAAGCACCTGAAAGTAAAATATTAATCATTTATTTTTCACATCCAATTTGATTTTCAAATCATAAATCCACATTCAGCGAGCTTTGCCCGTAGTAAATCTTTATTGGCTTCGCTTGTAGGATAAAGGGGCATTCTACATGGACCTATATTAAGACCCAACATATTCATGGCTTCTTTTACGGGTATTGGGTTTACGTCGCAGAACATTGCATTCATAAGACCAATATGTTTAAGATGCAGTTCAGTGGCTGCCTGTGTATATCCATTTAAATAAAGCTCGCAAATATCGTGCATAACTTTTGGTGCTATGTTTGATAAAACCGATATGATTCCAATACCGCCAATCGACATAATCGGTACAGTTTGGTCGTCATTTCCAGAATAGATGTCTAAATCGTCACCGCAAAGGTACTTAATTTCGGCAATAAGCGAAAGATCACCACTTGCTTCCTTTGTAGCAACAATGTTTTGATGCTTTGAAAGTTCTTTATATGTTTCGGGTTTGATATTTACACCAGTTCTGGAAGGAACATTATATAGAATAATTGGCTTGGTTACTCTATCGGCAATATAGTTATAATGCGCAACAAGTCCTGCCTGAGAGGTTTTGTTATAATAGGGGGTAACCATTAAAAATGTGTCTGCACCAACACTTGCGGCATCTGCACAAAGCTCAACTGAATAAACAGTATCATTACTGCCGGTGCCTGCAATAATCGGCACACGACCGTTAGCCGCTTTTACAGATTCTTCTATAACACAAAGATGCTCGTCATAGCGAAGTGTTGACTTTTCGCCCGTGGTACCGCATATAACAAGCGCATCAATACCGCCATCGATTTGTTCATTAACAAGTGTTTTTAAACGTCCAAAGTTAACGCTTCCGTCAGCGTTCATAGGGGTAACCAATGCAGTGGCTGCACCTGTGAAAATTCTTTTCTTCATAAAAACACCTCAATAAATATTATTATAGTAAATTAGTCCATATAACCCTTTGCGGCTAAAAGTTCAGCAAGAAGTACTGCGCCACCTGCAGCACCGCGTAATGTGTTGTGGGATAGACATACGAATTTATAATCATACTGACTGTCTTCGCGAAGACGACCCACAGATACAGCCATACCGCCCTCGAGGTCACGGTTAATTTTGGTTTGCGGCATATTGTCTTCAACAAAATAATTTAAGAATCGCTTTGGGGCATGGGGGAGTTCAAGTTCTTGCGGAACGCCTGAAAAGCCTTTCCATACCTTTAATATCTGCTCTTTTGTAGGTTTATTTTTAAATGTTACAAACACGGCTGCCATGTGACCGTCTGATACGGGAACACGCAAGCACTGCGCTGTAAATTTAGGACTGTCTGCAAGCTTAATCTCGCCATCTTCAACTTTACCCCAAATTTTAAGAGGTTCTTTTTCGCTTTTTTCCTCTTCACCGCCAATATAAGGAATAACATTATCTACCATTTCAGGCCAACGCTCAAACGTCTTGCCCGCACCTGAAATTGCCTGATATGTACAAACAAGGCATTTTTCAACACCAAATTCTTTATCAAGTGGAAAAAGGGCAGGAACATAACTTTGGAGTGAGCAATTAGATTTTACTGCAACAAAGCCACGTTTGGTGCCAAGTCTCTTGCGCTGTGACTCAATTACATCAAGGTGTTCAGGGTTAAGCTCGGGAATAACCATAGGAACATCAGCAGTAAAGCGGTGTGCAGAGTTGTTTGATACAACAGGGCACTCGTGTTTAGCATACATTTCTTCAAAAGCCTTAATTTCGTCCTTTTTCATATCAACAGCGCAGAAAACAAAGTCAACCTTTGAAACAATGGTTTCAATATCGGCTACGGCATCGTAAACAATCATATCCTTTAAATTTTCTGGCATTGGGGAAGTCATTGCCCAACGATTGCCGACAGCATCGGTGTAAGATTTACCTGCACTTCTTGGACTTGCTGCAAGACAAGTAACCTTAAACCAAGGATGATAAGCAAGTAACAGTGCAAAACGCTGTCCTACCATACCGGTAGCGCCTATAATACCTACATTATAATTTTTCATTTTGGGTCCTCCTGAGAAAAACAAAACTTTCTATTGATATTGACAAAGTTTTGCAATATAATATTATTTAATTAATAATATCACTGCTAGACTAATTTGTCAAACCAAAATATACATAGATTACACGAAAGTTATTGGTAAAATTATATGAAAAAAAGCGATTTTTATTACGATTTACCCGAAGAACTCATCGCGCAGACACCTGTTTTTCCGCGTGATTCTTCAAGAATGTTAAGACTTGATAAACAAACGGGGAAGGTAGAACACGACATATTTAAAAGTCTGCCGGATTTTTTACATGAAGGCGACTGCCTTGTGCTTAACAACACCCGCGTATTACCCGCGCGACTTTATGGAACCACAACAGACACGGGCGCTGTCGTTGAATTCGTGCTACTTAAACAATACGACCTTTACACATGGGAATGTCTTGCAGGACCGGGAAAAAAAGCAAAGGTAAACCGTAAATTTAAATTTAGCGAAGATTTATCAGCTGTTGTGAAAGAAATTTTACCCGATGGTAATCGCATTATTGAATTTAAATGCAACGGAGAGTTTTTTGCTACACTCGATAAGGTAGGGCAGATGCCACTTCCACCATATATAAAAGAAAAGTTGAGTGATAAAGAACGTTATCAAACTGTTTATTCAAAAGAGCTTGGCTCTGCCGCAGCACCAACTGCCGGACTTCATTTTACCCCTGAACTGCTTGAAACCATCAAGGATAAAGGCGTAAAGGTTGTATATGTTACGCTACACGTTGGTCTTGGAACCTTCAGACCTGTTAAGGTTGATGATATTACCGAGCACAAAATGCATACGGAGCATTACTATATGCCGCGTGAGACAGCTGATACAATTAATATGACAAAGCAAAACGGCGGTAGAGTAATTTGTGTCGGTACTACAAGCTGTCGTACTGTTGAAAGTGTTGCCCAGATGTATGGAGAAATGCGCGAGTGCAGCGATGATACAGGTATTTTTATTTACCCAGGTTATACTTTTAAATGTATGGATGCTTTGGTTACAAATTTTCATCTGCCCGAAAGCACTCTAATAATGTTAGTTTCTGCGTTTGCTGGCTATGAAAATACAATGAAAGCATATAAAATTGCAGTAGAAGAAAAATATAGATTTTTTAGTTTTGGCGATGCAATGTTTATCTCATAAGGAGTTTTTATGTATAAATTATTGAAAGAAGAAAACGGTGCCCGTCGTGGTGAATTTGTGACAAATCGTGGTATCGCTCAAACACCCGCTTTTATGAACGTGGCAACTGCTGGAGCCATAAAAGGTGCGGTATCTGCCGAGGATTTAAAACAAATTGGTTGTCAGGTAATGCTAAGTAACACATATCACCTGCATGTGCGACCGGGTGATGAGGTTGTACGTGACTGCGGCGGACTGCATAAATTCACCACTTGGGATGGTCCAATTCTTACAGATAGCGGTGGTTTCCAGGTGTTTTCACTGGCATCACTTCGCCATATTGAAGAAGAGGGCGTGACCTTCCACAGCCATGTAGACGGAAAGAAAATATTTATGGGGCCAGAAGAGAGTATGCAAATACAATCAAACTTAGGTTCTACCATAGCAATGGCTTTTGACGAGTGTGTTGAAAATCCTGCAGAGTATGGTTATTCCAAAGCTTCTTGCGAGCGTACTACACGTTGGCTTAAACGTTGTAAAGACAAAATGCAACAACTTAACAGTATGGAAAATACCATCAATCGCGAGCAAATGCTGTTTGGTATAAATCAAGGCTGCACATATAATGATTTACGTATAAATCATATGAAAGAAATTGCCGACCTTGATTTAGACGGATATGCCATTGGAGGCTTAGCTGTGGGTGAGGAAACCGAGGTAATGTATGATGTTATCGAACATGTAACACCACATATGCCACATAATAAAATACGCTATCTTATGGGAGTTGGCACACCACTTAATATATTAAATGCAGTTGAGCGCGGTGTTGACCTTTTTGACTGCGTTATGCCTAGCCGAAACGCACGCCACGGTCATTTATTTACTTCAAAGGGAATTATAAATATTAACAACAAAAAGTATGAATACGATATGACACCGATAGACGACAAATGCGGTTGTCCGGTTTGTCAACGTTATAGTAAGGCATATATTCGTCATCTTCTCAAAAGCACCGAGATGTTGTCTCAACGACTGCTTGTGCTTCATAATCTTTGGTTTTATAATC
>JAZSBS010000053.1:0-3466 GCA_045602525.1 Acutalibacteraceae bacterium | reverse complement strand
TTCCCTTTATTTTGTATGTTTCAAATTTTGGTTACAATTATTCATATTTTCGTAATATAATTATTGTAATATTAGGGTATATAAGAATACATTCGGGAGGAATGGTTCATGGGATATAATAAAATACTTATTGTTGATGATGATGAGAACATATGCGAGTTGTTAAGATTATATCTTGAAAAAGACAGTTTTAGTACCATTGTGGCAAACAACGGTGAGCAGGCACTTAAGTGTGTGTCACTGCACAATCCCGACCTTATTTTACTTGATATAATGCTACCCGTGCTCGACGGATGGCAGGTGTGCCGCGAGATTAGAAAAAACTCTAATGTACCTATAATTATGCTTACGGCCAAGGGTGAAACCTTTGACAAGGTTTTAGGACTGGAGCTTGGTGCCGACGATTATGTTACCAAGCCTTTCGATTCTAAAGAGGTGGTAGCGCGCATTAAGGCGGTGCTTCGCAGAATGGGTGATAGCGATAAGTCCGATGACTCTCGTGAGGTGCGTTATGACAAGCTTCGTATAAACATCACCAATTATGAACTTGAGGTAGACGGTCATCAGATTGACACTCCTCCCAAGGAATTAGAGCTTGTGTATCATCTGGCCAGCAACCCAAACCGTGTTTACACACGCGATCAGCTGCTTGATGAAGTATGGGGATTTGATTATTACGGCGATTCCCGCACAGTTGATGTTCACGTAAAAAGACTGCGTGAAAAGCTTGAGGGCGTGTCAGATAAATGGTCGCTTAAAACCGTATGGGGCGTAGGATATAAGTTTGAGGTAAAATAAATTATGCGTCAAAAACTATTTAAAAAACAGTTTGGCGCCATTGCGTTAATAGTTTTTTTAAGTCTTTCTTCCATACTTATTATTCTTACTTTTATGTATAATAATTATCTTGCAGAAGAAAAATACAAAATGCTTCAGAAATCGTGTGAGTCAATTGATGATTTTGTAAAGCTTGAAACTGAAAATCAGGGAAGCTATAGCGAATATGCGATTTATTATATTATGAACAATCTGGCAAACGTTTCGGAGTGTGATATTTTTATAACCGATACAAGCGGCGTTATAAAAATATGCGGCTGCTCCGAGTGGGGCGGTGACGGTGCGTGCGAGCATACGGGTACACAGCTTAACGCCGAAACAATTAATTCGATTGTATCGGACAAGCGTAATATTATCACCACACTCGGATTTTACAGCAGTCCGCATTATACGGCTGTAACAGTGCTGGAGTCGGGAGAGGGTTTTGTTGTTGCTACCGATTCTATAGATGAAGCAAAAAATCTTATGAAGCGCATAGCGCATATATATATCATTTCGGCAATTGTGCCGCTTGCATTGATGTTTGTGGCTATATCGGTTATGACATACCGCCTTACAAAGCCATTACGACTTATGTCGGATGCGGCAAAGGCGATGGCGAGGGGCGATTTTTCGCGTCGTATTCCGGTAACAAGCGATGACGAAATCGGACAGCTTGCCGTATCCTTTAACCAAATGACTAATTCGTTAGCCCGTTTGGAAGAAGTGCGAAAAAGTTTTATTGCAAATGTGTCGCACGAGTTAAAAACTCCAATGACTACAATAGGCGGTTTTATTGACGGAATAATTGACGGCACCATAGGCCCCGACAAACAGCAGTATTATCTTGGTATTGTGCACGATGAGATAAAGCGTTTGTCACGAATGGTTGAATCAATGCTCAGTATATCAAGACTTGAAGCAAGTGAAACGGAAATAAAAAAAGAGGACTTTGATTTTAAGGAGTTGTTACTTGGTGTGGTTATCAGTCAGGAGCGCCGCATCGAGCAAAAAAATATTGACATATCGGGTCTGGATACCTTGCCCGACGTTACCGTAAATGCCGATAAGGATTTAATATACCGAGTGGTATATAACCTTGTTGATAATGCAATAAAATTTACCGACGAAGGCGGCAAAATCACATTTAATATTAAATGTGATTCCAAAAACATTGCCTTCAGGATAGAAAACACAGGTCGCGGCATACCGCAAAGCGAGTTGCAATATGTGTTTGAAAGATTTTATAAGGTGGATAAATCCCGTTCGGCAAACAAGCAAAGCACAGGTCTTGGACTTTATATTGCTAAGACAATAATTAAAAATCACGGCGGTGTTATTTCGGTTTCAAGTGTTGAAAATAAATTTACCGCATTTGAGTTTACATTGCCCATAAAAAGATAGGAGATAGAATATGGACGAATTCAATCAGAACAACAATTACGAGGGTGCAGAAAACACCGAAGAGGTAAACTCTGCCCCACAGAATGATTATAATCAGAACAAAGAGCCTCAAAGCGCGTATGATGCTTCAACAAACAGTAATATTGTAAATGACGATATTCCCGTTTGGAACAAGGTTGAATATACTCCTGTTGGAAAAATCGAGGATTACAAACCAATGGGCAAGGGCCTTAAGCTTTTCTGCGTTATTATGGCGGTTGTCGTAGCTCTTACAGCGTCAACCGCTGCGGGATATTTTATGGGTAGAGGCAGTGTGTCACATAGCTATATAGGCAGTAAGGTTGACGTTGATCTTGCGGCAAAACCAACAAATACCGACCAAAGCACTCCCGCGCAGGTTTATGCCCAGGTTAACGAATCGGTTGTTGGAATAAGAATATACAACGAGGCGGGTAAGATGAGTGATGCTTCGGGCGTTATATATACCAAGGATGGCTATGTTGTAACCAACGATCACATCTATTCGGAAATTGGTGCGCCAAGGTTTAAGGTTTTCACACACGACGGTACCGAGTATGACGCTGTTTATGTTGCGGGCGATACGGTAAGTGACCTTGCTGTTTTAAAGATAGAAAACGGCAAAAACTTTAAGGCGGCTGAATTTGGCGATTCGGAACAGCTTGTAAACGGTGAGTCGGTGGTTGCAATTGGAAGACCAAGTGACGCTACCGATAATTCTTCTATTACAAGCGGCATTATTTCGCTAACCAAGCGCCGCGTAAAAACCACATCAAGCTATACCGCACGACTTATACAAACCGATAGCGCTATAAACCCAGGTTCATCGGGTGGTGCGCTTGTTAATATGTACGGTCAGGTAGTGGGAATTACCTCGTCAAAGCTTGCTGGGGTAGAGTATGATGCCATCGGCTTTGCAATACCGACAAAAACGATGAAACGCGTTGTAGAGCAGTTGATTTCCGAAGGCAAGGTTACCGACCGCGCAAAATTGGGCATAACCTATCAAGAGGTTAACTCTGTAACCGCCGAGATTGAAAACTATGCCGCAGTTGGTTTGTTGGTGGTATCGGTTGGTGAGGACAGTGACGTTTACCAAAAAATTGGTGAGGGCGATATTATTACCCACGTAAACGGCAGAGCCATCACAAACGACGATATTGTGCTTGATGTTATCGAGGATTGTAAGGCGGGCGACACAATATCGCTTACGGTGTTGCTGTCAAAC
>JAZSBS010000052.1:0-3189 GCA_045602525.1 Acutalibacteraceae bacterium | reverse complement strand
GTTTATGTCTTTAAAGCGTAAAAGTTTATTGTTGACTTTAATTCTGGCTTAATTTATAATAATGATTGGTCGTATGTATCAATCATTTTTTATTTTAGGCGGTGAAATTGTGCCACAGATAAAATTTACAAAGATGCACGGAATTGGTAATGATTATGTGTATATAAACTGCTTTGAGCAGAAGATAGATGCCCCCAATGAATTAGCTGTTAAAATGTCACCCCGACGCTTTAGCGTTGGTGCTGACGGCGTGATTTTAATCTGTCCGTCAGATGTAGCTGATGCTAAAATGCGTATGTTTAACCTTGACGGCAGTGAGGGAAAAATGTGCGGTAACGGCATTCGATGTGTTGGTAAGTTTATATATGATAATAATATTGCTCATAGAAACACAGTAACTGTCGAGACTTTAAGCGGTATAAAAACGCTTGAAATCACCGATAAAGACGGTAAGGCCGACACTATTACCGTGAATATGGGAAAGGCTGAATTTTTACCCGTTAAAATACCTGCGACTGCTGATTGTGATACAATTATAGATACCTTTATAATGGTAAACGGTGACGAATATAACATTACATCGCTATCAATGGGAAATCCCCACGCGGTCACTTTTTGCGAGGAGATAGATGGTCTTGACCTTGAAAAAATCGGTCCCCATTTTGAGCAGCACGATATGTTTCCCGAAGGGGTAAACACCGAGTTTGTACGAGTGATAAATGATTACACTTTGCAAATGCGGGTATGGGAGCGCGGTAGCGGTGAGACCTTTGCTTGCGGCACAGGAGCCTGTGCGGCGGCAGTTGCGGCAGTCGTTAACGGTTATTGTAAGCGCGACCAAGAAATTACGGTTCATCTTGTTGGCGGTGATTTGTTTATAACCTACGCAAGTGATGGCACCGTGTTTATGCGCGGTGGCGCAACAAAAGTTTTTGATGGCGTTTACGAATATTAATTGAGGTGTATAAAATGAAAGAAAAAAATTTTTCAAAGCTTCTTTACAGCGCGGTTATGACACTTAAATCCGAGGAGGAGTGTCAGCATTTGTTTGAAGATTTATGCACTCCCAAGGAAATTAAGTCTATTGCTCAACGTTTTGCGGTGGCAAAGATGCTTAGTGAAGGAAGAATTTATAACGACATTGTCGAGGAAACAGGCGCATCAACCGCAACTATCAGCCGCGTAAACCGCACTATGAGTAAGGGCAGTAAAACTGTTTTAGAGAGACTTAGAGGATAGTCTGCAATGTACAGTGATTTTGCTTACAACTATGACGCTTTAATGGCCGACGTCGATTATCAAAAGAGAACAGATTATATCTGCTCTCTTTTTGAAAAATTTGACCGTATGCCAACGTTGATGTTAGACTTGGCTTGCGGTACGGGCGAGTTTAGTAATCGCTTTGCAAAAAAGGGCGTTTCGGTAATAGGTGTTGACGTGTCTTACGATATGCTATCTGTTGCACGGGAAAAATCGGTGGAACAAGGTAATGATATTTTGTATCTTTGTCAGGATGCCGCAGAGCTTGACCTGTACGGCACAGTAGACGGCGCTATTTGCTGTCTTGACAGCCTTAATCATATTACTGAATATGACGATTTTTGCAGGGCAATAGCACGCGTATCGCTTTTTCTTGAAAAAGACAGGTTGTTTGTTTTTGATGTTAACACACCCTATAAGCACCGAGAGGTTTTGGGCAACAATACCTTTGTGCTTGATACGGATGACGTTTATTGCGTATGGCAAAACGAGTATAATGATACCAATAATACGGTAGAAATTAATCTTGACTTTTTCACACCTGACGGTGACGCGTATTATCGCACAGATGAAAACTTTAGCGAGCGCGCCTACACCGATAGCGAAATAGAAAATGCGCTTAAAAACGCAGGGCTTAAAATAGAAGCGGAATATGAGGAATTGACCGAAAATGCACCTACCGATACCGCAGAGCGTATTATATATATTACAAGGAAAGTGAATTAATAAAATGGGAAAGCTTATAAGATGCATAACCTCTGACGGTCTTGTTATGGCAACGGCGCTGGATAGCACCGATATTGTAGCCGAGGCCGAAAAATTGCATAAATCATCTGCTGTTGTAACAGCCGCTTTGGGACGGTTGCTTACTGCGACCTCTTTGATGGGTAATGCGCTCAAAGGTGAGGAAAGCACCATTACAGTTAAAATTGATGGTAACGGACCCAGTGGTGCGGTTATTGCAGTGGCTGACAGCCATGGTGATGTTCGCGGCTATGCTGTAAACCCCGTTGTTGAAATACCGCTTAAAGAAAACGGAAAGCTGGATGTAAGCGGAGCCGTGGGTACTGACGGTACGCTTTATGTTATAAAGGATTTAGGGCTAAAAGAGCCATACAACGGCTTCGTACCGATTGCTACGGGCGAAATTGCCGAGGATATTGCGGCGTATTACGCCGTAAGTGAGCAGATACCTACTGTGTGCGCATTGGGCGTATTGGTAAACCCTGACCTTACGGTTCGTGTTGCGGGTGGATATATTATTCAGCTCCTTCCTGCAGCGTACGGTTACGACGAGGTTATTGATAAGCTTGAAGAGAATATAAAGGTTATGAAACCTATTACCACATTGCTTGACGAGGGCAAGGATATATTAGAAATTGTAAAGATTGCGCTTAATGGTTTTGAAGTTGAGGTTCTGGAAGAACAAACCGTAGCATATAAATGTAATTGTTCGAGGGAAAGATTTGAAAGCGCACTTAAATCTTTAAACCGACAAGAACTCGAGGAAATGGCAGATGAAATGGAAAAAGCCGAGACCGTTTGTCAGTTTTGTGGCAGCGTTTACACCTTTACAAATGATGAAATCAGGTCGTTTTTGGAAAAATAAAAATTTTTAAATTTTTTCAAAAAAATGCTTGACAATGCGCACTCGTTATGCTATTATAGTGTTCGTCGCCGGTGAGTTGCGATTAACAGAGCCAGCGTTTCGTGGGAGCATAGCTCAGCTGGGAGAGCATCTGCCTTACAAGCAGAGGGTCACAGGTTCGAGCCCTGTTGTTCCCACCATTTGGCCTGGTAGTTCAGTTGGTTAGAACGCTAGCCTGTCACGCTAGAGGTCGTGGGTTCGAGCCCCATCCAGGTCGCCATTTGCCTCTGTAGCTCAGTCGGTAGAGCAGGGGACTGAAAATCCCCGTGTCGTTGGTTCGA
>JAZSBS010000051.1:0-2479 GCA_045602525.1 Acutalibacteraceae bacterium | reverse complement strand
TATTCTTAGCGGTTAAAACTGCTGTGCCCCAATGTGTACCAAAGAATGCGCCAACGTGAGATTTACCGGATAATGTTGCTAATACGGCGCAATTGGTAACAACAATTTTTTGATTACTACGACCAACAATACCTGCTACGCCCTTACTATTTGGTGCGCTAACTTCACATGATTTATCAATATAAATCAAATCAAATGTAGCCGCTGCAGATGCCTGAGCTGCAACAATACCAACACCTTCTTCAGATGTAGAGCTTGTAATTGAAGCGTTTGTAATTTTGAAATTCTTGATTACAGTGTCGCCTACATAGCTAAACAAGCCCATTCTCTTTTGGCTACCGTTATAGAAAAGACCATCAATTGTATGTCCGTCACCATCAAATTCCGCACCTTCAAAACGGAAATCCTCCCACACCCAGTTACGTGCGGTTGCTTTCCAGTTCGATTTTGAAGTATCATTGATTTTGATATCTTTTACAAGTTTATAATACTTTTGCTTTGGAAGATTTTTAGTCGAAACTATATAAGCTAATTGTGAAGCGTTTTCAATTTGATATGGGTCATCCTTAGTACCTGTACCCTTGAATTCATCAAAGCTTGTTGCCTTAGTACCATCCCAAACATCAACTCCTGTTTCTTCATCATCAGAAGTTTTTGGAATAAATACTGGATAACTATTTTCCACAGTTGTCCAAACGTTATCAAAGTCAAAGCCTGTCATATTTGTTTTTGCGGCTTCGCCTTTCATTTGGTCAAGAGTTAATTTAGCAATTACTTCATCTGCTTCAGTTGAACTTTTTGCTAAAATATCTTGGTCAGTATATACGTTATAATACATAACCTTGTTATGACCATTACCTGTACTGGTTACAGGGAATTTGCCTATGAAATATGAATTATAAACCCTAACTGTAGATTCGGTTGTTTTCTTACCAATCATACTTGCATTGCAAGTTTTTGCGCTAAAGTTTACATCGTATACATAGCAATTTGATATTTCAATAGTTGCATTAGAAGCGTTACCTATAAAACCACCGGCATTTGCCAATTGATTTGTAGCGCCTGCAACCATTGAACCATTTACAACATAACAGTTTTGGATTTTTGCAACGTTTGATGTGCTTAAGCCTGCATAGTTAGCATAACCTGCTACTGCACCTGCAGAACCTGCGCCACCTTCAAAATACAAGTTGTCAAATCCAAGATTTTTAACTACTGCACCATTTGCGATAGCACCAAACAAACCTGGGTTTATGTAATTAAGTACATATAAACCGTAAATTACATGTCCGTCACCATCAAGTGTACCGTAGAAGAAATTCTTCTTACCTGTATCGGGTGCGGTAAGACCGTTACCCCAACTCTTTGGACTTGAAATATTTTGTACCGGTGTACCATTAACAACATCGTTAATGTAAATATCTTTTGTGATTTTAAAATGCTTGCCCTTTGTAAAGTTTGCATTGCTTGCTTTACTTACTTCACTAACTAAGTAATAAAGCTGATCGGCATTTTCAATTATATACGGATCATCGCTTGTACCGTTACCGCCTGCAAATGCTGTTGCTGCACTACCGCTCCAAACATCAGGCCGTTCTGCGTATGCAACGATACTAACGGTAAAGACCGATAGTATCATTACTGCACAAATTAATACGGCAACGGATTTATAGAAAATTGATTTTGTTTTAATATTTTTCAATATATCCATCTTTCGTTCCTTTCACGAATTTTTATTTTCGCTAAGATGAATCTTATTTGAGCT
Source organism: Acutalibacteraceae bacterium (assembly GCA_045602525.1). Classification (GTDB taxonomy): domain Bacteria; phylum Bacillota; class Clostridia; order Oscillospirales; family Acutalibacteraceae; genus UBA737. The sequence goes on along the minus strand of JAZSBS010000051.1, from coordinate 714 downwards.
TTTTATTAAGCTTAGCAATATCAGCTGTAATTTCGCCCTGATATTTTTTAATAACAGTGGTTACCTGTGCGGGGTCAGCATGAGAGGGAGCGCTAATATAATCAGCAACTGCAGATTCCTTACCTGTTACACCGTTTACACCTGAACCATAGCAGAAATAGAAGTTCTTATTTTTAGTATTAGTTGAAGTGAGCTTGAAGAAGAAGCTTTCAGCTTCCTTAGAAATAAATGCAGAAGATGTATCATAGTTGTTTACATCAAGATAATAGCGTAAGAAGATACCTGCAGCTACAGGGTTCTTAGCGCCCTTACAAAGTCCCCAACCACGAACAAATGAAGCAGGAGTGTATTCCTTATCTTTATATGAAGGAAGATATGTAAAGCCTATATCACTAGCCTTCATATTTCTTAAATAACCTGTTTTCTTAAGGCCGAATGAATGTAAAATGGCAATACCAACCTTGCCTGAGGGGAATTCGTTAAGTGCGGTGTAGATTGAAGTGGTACTCAACCAACCTTCCTTTAAGCCGGTAGAAGCCCATTTCATAATATCTTGGGTAACTGCGTTTTGTGTGCCATTAACAAACTTACCGTTCTCTAAACCGATTACACTGCTACCTGCCGAGTGAATCAAGCCTTCAAGGTGAACTGCACCGCCGATATAATCGGTACCCAAAGAAGCAACCTGCTTGATACATTTGGTCATAGTGTCAT
>JAZSBS010000050.1:0-8541 GCA_045602525.1 Acutalibacteraceae bacterium | reverse complement strand
GCTTGGCCTCCGACTTGGCATCAAGCCTTGGCTCCGTTGAGCTTACAGTGGCGCTGCATAGGGTTTTTTCATCACCACATGACGCCATAATTTTTGATGTTGGGCATCAATCTTACGCGCACAAGTTGCTTACAGGTAGACTTGATCGCTTTAATACCTTGCGTCAAGAGGGCGGAATATCAGGCTTTATGCGCCCCGATGAGAGTGAACACGACCCGTTTGTAACGGGACACAGCAGTAATTCAATATCGGCGGCATACGGAATATATAAGGCAAAGGCTTTGTCGGGTCAGGGTGGTACTGCAATAGCTGTTATAGGCGACGGTGCGATGACCGGAGGTATGGCATATGAGGCGCTTAATAATGCGGGCGCCAAAAAAGGTAATTTTATTGTTGTTTTAAACGATAATAAGATGTCAATTTCGCGTAATGTAGGCGCAATGCCTCGTGCTTTTACAAAAATGCGTAACCGTAAGGGTTACCATAAAATGAAATTCGCCGTAAGTACACTGCTTTTAAAACTACCTCTCGTTGGTAAGCCTGTTTATAATTTTATATTTTGGATTAAAGAAAATCTTAAAAGCATTGTATATAAAAACAATATATTTACAAGCCTCGGTCTTAATTATTTAGGACCTGTTGACGGTCACGACACGGAAGCTATGGAAAGATTGTTTACCATTGCTAAAAGTTATAATCGCCCCACACTTGTTCATGTTGTAACAACCAAGGGTAAGGGTTATTTGCATGCCGAAAATCAGCCAAAAGATTATCACGGTGTGTCATCCTTTGATATCATAAAGGGTAAGGATGCCGCGAAAAACAAAACCTATTCTGACATTGCAGGTGAGGCTTTGTGTGAACTTGCGACAAGTGACAAAAGGGTATGTGCAATTACTGCAGCAATGACCGAGGGTACGGGACTTACTGATTTTGCCGCAAAGCATAAATCAAGATTTTTTGATGTCGGCATTGCTGAACAGCATGCCGTAACCTTTGCAGCAGGATTAGCGTCGGGCGGTATGATACCTTATTTTGCGGTTTATTCTACCTTTTTACAGCGCGGATACGATCAGGTGCTTCACGATGCGGCAATTGCCAATGTGCCTATAAAACTTCTTGTTGACAGAGCAGGTATTGTAGGCGACGATGGCGAAAGTCATCAGGGTGTTTTTGATGTAGCGTATTTATCAACAATACCCAATGTAAATATTTATTCACCCTGTTATTACAGTGAACTAAAAAACTTGATTTTCGATACCGCCGATAAAAAGGAACTAAGCGTCATTCGTTATCCAAGAGGGGTAGAAAATAATAATTTTGACGGTGAAATTAACGGCGATTTTACTGTGGTTTCACAGAACGGGAAAAAGGCTGTCGTGACATATGGCAGAATTTTCGCAAACGCTGTTGATGCTCAAAAATCACTTGAGAACACCGATATTATAAAACTTAATAAAATATATCCCGTCAAGGATGAATTCGTAGATATGCTTTCAAAGTATACGGAAATATACTTTTTTGAAGAGGGTATTCTTTCGGGCGGTATAGCCGAGCATATCGGTAGTAGACTTTTACAAAAGGGCTTTGGCGGTAAATACAACGTTCACGCTATCGACAATGAATTTGTGGGCGCATCAACAATACCGTCAGCGCTTAAAAAATATAAACTTGACACAGAGTCAATGATAGAAATAGTAGGTAAATGATGGAAAAAGAACGATTGGATTGTGCGCTTGTAAGCCGTGGCTTTGCCGAAAGCCGTGAAAAAGCCAAGGCAATTATAATGTCGGGTATTGTTTATGTAAATAATCAAAAATCCGACAAAGCAGGCGCAAATATTAAACCTGATGATATCATCGAGGTTCGTGGTGAAACGCTAAAATATGTAAGCCGCGGCGGACTAAAACTTGAAAAGGCTATGAAAGCCTTTGAAATTTCCTTAAATGATTGCATTTGTGCAGATATTGGCGCATCTACAGGTGGATTTACCGATTGTATGCTTCAAAACGGTGCCCAAAAGGTTTATTCCATAGATGTGGGTTACGGACAGCTTGCATGGCAGCTGCGTACTGACAAACGTGTTATAAACCTTGAGCGCACAAATTTTCGATATGTAACGCGCGAGCAGATTCCCGACGAGCTTGATTTCGCATCTGTGGATGTTTCGTTTATATCACTTTCTCTTATACTCCCTGTTATGAGAACACTTTTAAAAGATGAAGGACGTGCGGTTTGCCTTATAAAACCGCAGTTTGAAGCGGGTAAGGAAAACGTGGGTAAAAAGGGCGTCGTTCGTGATAAATCCGTGCATATTGCTGTAATCGAAAAGATTATTAATGTAATTAAAGAAAATAATTTTTCACTTTTGGGACTTGATTTTTCACCAATTAAAGGACCAGAGGGCAATATAGAATACTTATGCTACATTCAGAAAACAGACAATCCAATTGTAGCAGAATATTACGCAGAAGATGTTGTTAATGCATCGTACAAAGCTTTAAAGGAGGGTACGCAGTGATAGTAGCAGTCATACCCAATCTCGATAAACGCGGTTCTTCGGACACTGTTGAAAAAATGGCTTTATTTTTTAAAGAATGCGGAATTACGGCATACCTGCCTGACAGTATCTGCTGTGCAGGTTATGAGTTGTTGCCGGAAGATGAGCTTTTTAAAATTGCTGATGTGATTGTCACCATTGGTGGCGACGGCACAATTATACGCTTTGCAAAGCGCGCCGCAGTCGATGGCAAGCCGGTTTTGGGAATAAATGCCGGCAGAGTGGGCTACCTTGCTAACATCGAGCAAAATGAATATCAATTGCTTTCAAAACTGAAAAGCGGCGAATACCGTATAGAAGAGCGAATGATGCTGCATATAACAGTTAAAGAAAACGGTAATGTTGTTGGCGAATTTGACGCCTTAAACGACGCTGTAATATCAAGCGGATATCTCTCGCGCATAATTGATGTAACTGCATCGGTAGATGGTGGCGATGTTATAACATATCACGCAGACGGTCTTATCGCTGCAACGCCAACAGGTTCCACTGCTTATTCAATGTCGGCAGGCGGTCCGGTTATCGACCCTACTATGAAATGTGTATGCCTGACACCTATTTGTTCGCACACATTAGCCGCAAAGCCGATTTTAGTCGGTAGTAAGAAGACAATAAAGCTTAAGGCTTTTTCAAAAAAACGCACCGATATTTATATGTCAGTTGATGGCAGAAAGGTAGCAAATATCAAACCGTTTACCGAAATATATATCACCGAATCAAAACAAGCTGTTAAACTTGTTCGTCTTAATGACCGATCGTTTTATAAAACTCTTTCCTTAAAATTTCGTGACGCAAGGAGTGGCATGTAATGAAGAAAAAAAGACAGCAAAAAATACTTGAAATAATTGAAAACAACATTGTTCTGACACAAGACGATATACAAAATCTTTTACAAGAAGCGGGTTTTAAGGTTACACAGTCAACCGTTTCGCGTGATATAAAAGAGCTCCGTCTTATCAAAGGTCACGATGCTGCAGGCAATTACCGATATGTCAGTAGTCAATTAAAGAACACCGAAAAACAGTCGTATGCACATTACCGTGAGATATTTTCACGTTATGCTATCAGTGTTGAATATGCTATGAATGATATTGTAATAAAATGTGTTGGCGGTATGGCATCGAGTGTTTGCGTAGCAACCGATGTGATGTTTAAAGATATGATGCTTGGTACCATAGCGGGTGAGGATACTATTTTTATAGTAACTCATTCAGCTCATGAGGCATCACAACTTGCAAATGAACTAAAAAAAATAATGTAAGGTATTACAAATGATTAAATCTTTACATATAGAAAATATCGCTGTAATCGAAAAAACCGATATTGATTTTGAAACAGGGTTTAATGTGCTTACCGGTGAAACGGGTGCGGGCAAATCTATCATAATAGATGCAATAAACGCGGTTCTTGGTGAGCGCACATCAAAGGATTTAATAAGAGCAGGCTGCGAAAAGGCTATGGTATCAGCGCTCTTTTGCGATTTGTCGCAAGAATCAAAGGTGTTGCTTGCTGACAACGGCTATGAACCCGATGCCGACGGTAATCTGCTTATTACTCGCGTATTGACAGCAGGTAGTGGAACCATTAAAATCAACGGTAGACCCGCAACAGCCACCGTGCTTAAAGAGGTTTCAAAAAATCTTATTAATATTCACGGCCAGCACGACAATCAAAAACTTCTTAATCCGGATAATTATTATGTTTATCTCGATATGATTGCTGAAAATCAAACGGAATTACAAGAATACTATGACGAGTTTAAGCGTTTTAATTCGATTCGCCGTGAGCTTAATGCACAGGAAACAGACGAGGGCGAAAAACAGCGTCGCACAGATATTCTGAAGTATCAGATAAAAGAACTCGAAGATGCCGACATAACCGTTGGTGAGCTTGGAGAGATTAAACGCAAATTGACAATTGCTGAAAATTATGAAAAAACATTGTCTGCTTTAAGCGATGCGCAATATTGTCTTGGCGGTAGTGAAAATGCCGACGGAGCAATATCACTTGTGCGCAATTCTCAAAAACATATTGAGTCAGCAAAAAACGATGAATTTTCCGCGCTTTGCGGGCGACTTACGGATGTGCTTGCAAATCTTGAGGATATAAGTGAAACAATTCGTAATTTTACCGATAATGATGAGTACCGTGATTTAGACGGCGAAAAGTTACGCGAAAGGCTTGACACACTTGGGCGCCTTATGTTAAAATACGGCAACGATGAGCAAAAAATGCTTGACTTTCTTGAAAACGCAAAGGAAGAGCTTAATAAAATTGTCTGCTCAGATAAGCGTATTGAGGAACTGTCACGTGAAATTGACGCATCTACCGAGCGATTGGTTTTACTTGGTGAAAAACTTACAGCCACACGTGTTATGGCGGCAAGCAGCTTTTCAAAGCAGGTAAGTGAGGTTTTATGCGGGCTTGATATGCCTAACGTGCAATTTACAATCAATGTAAACCGCGACAGATACACCCGTCACGGATGCGATTCGGTTGAGTTTTTAATCAGCGCCAATGCGGGCGAAAGTGTTAAGCCACTCCATAAAATTGCTTCGGGCGGTGAGCTTTCGCGAATTATGCTTGCTATAAAGAGCGTGCTTGCTGATAAAGACGATGTTGAAACACTTATCTTTGATGAGATTGATACAGGCATCAGTGGCAGAGCGGCAGACAAGGTTGGTATGCAGCTGCAAGGTGTGGCAAGCAGTCGACAGGTGATTTGTGTTACGCATTTGGCTCAGATTGCAGCCTATGCTGAAAATCATTTGCTTATTGAAAAAAGTGTATCTAATGACCGTACTTATACAAGCGTTATTTCACTTGACCCAGAGCAACGCATAGGCGAGATTGCCCGTATAATGTCGGGCACTGATATAACCGAAAATTTATACAATTCCGCAAAGGAATTGCTTGATAGGAGTAAAAAATAAAATGGGTATTTATGAAGAACTGGTAGCTCGCGGACTTATCGCACAGGTTACCGATGAAAAGGAAATCAGAGAAATGATAAACAATGGTAAGGCAACCTTTTATATCGGCTTTGACCCTACTGCCGATAGCCTTCACGTTGGTCACTTTATGGCGCTTTGCCTTATGAAGCGTCTGCAGATGGCAGGCAATAAGCCCGTAGTTCTTATTGGCGGCGGTACTGCATATATCGGTGACCCCTCGGGCAGAACAGATATGCGTTCGATGATGACACCGGAAACCATTCAGCACAACTGTGACTGCTTTAAAAAGCAGATGGAACGCTTTATAGAGTTTGGCGATGATAAGGCAATTATGGTTAACAATGCCGACTGGCTTTTGGGTCTTAACTACATTGATATGCTTCGCGAGGTTGGCGCACATTTCTCGGTAAATAATATGCTTCGCGCTCGTTGCTACGAGCAGCGTATGGAAAAGGGACTTTCTTTCCTTGAGTTTAACTATATGATAATGCAGTCTTATGACTTCTATCATCTGTTTAATGAATACGGCTGTAATATGCAGTTTGGCGGTGACGACCAGTGGTCTAATATGCTCGGTGGTACCGAGCTTATCCGTAAGAAACTCGGTAAAGATGCCCACGCTATGACCATTACTCTGCTGCTTAATTCAGAGGGTAAAAAGATGGGTAAAACCGTTGGCGGCGCTGTATGGCTTGACCCAAACAAAACTTCACCATACGACTTTTATCAGTACTGGCGTAATGTTGGCGATGCCGACGTTCTTAAGTGCATACGTATGCTTACCTTCTTACCGCTTGAGCAAATTGACGAGATGGACTCTTGGGAGGGCAGTCAGCTTAACACTGCTAAAGAGATTTTGGCATACGAGCTTACAAAGCTTGTTCACGGCGAGGAAGAGGCAAACCGTGCTCAAGAAACAGCCCGCGCCGTATTTGCGGGTGCAGGCAGTCACGAAAATATGCCTACAGTAACACTTACCACTGATGACTTTGTTGATGGCAAAATAGGTTTGCTTTCTGTTATGGTAAAGGGCGGTATGGCAGCGTCAAACGGTGAAGCAAGACGACTTGTAACACAAGGCGGAGTTGCTGTAAACGATGCAAAGGCTACCAACCCATCACAGAGCTTTACACCCGATGATTTTGCTGACGGCATTATTGTTAAAAAGGGTAAAAAGGTTATAATTAAGTTTGTTGTTGAATAATGGGACTTTTTAAGAAAAAACCAAAAAATGAACAGTTACTAAAAACCTTTGACGGTCGAGAGGTTAAATATGTAACCAAACGCAACGCACATCCTGACGGCACCGTTACCTATGATATTATAGGCAAGGCTGGCAGAATAGCCGTAGTAGACGATAAAATACGTATCATTTGTGGTGTGATTGATGTTTTTACCTGTCACGTAGCCGATTCAAAGTATTATTTACTTATGAGCGGCGACGGTGTCACCATTGAAGGACCAAATCAAGTAAGCGGTAATTATGATACAGTTACTGCGTATTATACCTACTACCGCAAATAATTTACAGTTTAATTAATCAAAAGCGCCTGCTATATTGGTGGCAGGTGCTTTTTCTTTGCTTTTACAATTGAATTAACATTGTGTTTATGCTAAAATAAGATTAACGAGGGGGAGGGCTTTATATGATAGGCTTGAAACGCGATACGGTAATGCTTTGCGACCATCAAAACGAGTGGGAGACCGAGGCTCGTGATACAATTACACGCCTTAAAAACATATTAGGTCCTGTAATTCGTGATATTCAGCACGTGGGCAGCACTGCAATAAAAACCATAAAGGCAAAACCGATAATTGATATAGGCATTGCGGTGGATAACTTTGATGATGTTCTTGCGCACCAAGAACAGTTAAAAGAGGCAGGCTTTTATTATCGCCCAAACTCTGACCTTGGCGAGCAACTGCTTTTTGCGTCAGGTAGTCTCTATGAGCTCACAGGTGATCTTCAGACTCATTTTATCCATATTGTAAAATGGGGCAGTATGGACTGGGTTAACTATATAAATTTTAGAGATTACCTAAATAATAACCCCGATATAGCAAAGCAATATGAAGACTTGAAGGTATCACTTGCAAAACAGGTGTCCGTAGATAACGGCAGAGAAAAATATCTTAAAGGCAAACACGATTTTATAATTTACATACTACGTAAAGCGCTTGTAAAATCATACCTTGGAAAAACGGTAGATATTTTAATAGACCGTCCTATAGGCTATATACATAAGAAAGAAAACTATAACTTAACCTATCCCATCAATTACGGATATATACCCGGAGTTTTAGGTGGCGATGGTGAAGAGCTTGATGTTTACTTGCTCGGTGTGGATAAACCTGTAACTGAATATAGTGCTAAAATTATAGGCATTGTGCATCGTGAAAATGACGTTGAGGACAAGCTTATCGCCGCTCCCGAGGATATGATTTTTAATCAGGCTCAAATTGCCGAGGCTATTAATTTTCAGGAGCAGTATTATAAAACCTATGTCGAGGCAATTTACCAAAAATCATGTGGTGTTGTGGTTTTTAGAACAGCAAATAAAAAAAGGGAATACCTTTGCTTATTGCAGAACCTTTCAGGTACTTACAGTGTACCCAAAGGACATTTAGAGGCTTTTGAAAGCGAAGAAGACTGCGCACAACGTGAACTCTTTGAAGAAACCGGCATAAAAGCCGAACTTGTCGACGGATTTAAATCAGAAATCAACTATACCTTCCGCACAAGGTCGGGCGAGAAAAACAAAACTGTTGTGTTGTTCCTTGCTGAATATAACGGTGAACTTGATATCGATCATAACGAGATAATAAGCTACCGGTGGCTTGATGCCACAAAAGCAAAGCAAACTCTGCCTAACGGATGTAGTAAAGTAATTGATGATGTGGAGAAGTTTTTATGAAATTGATTCTTTCGTCTTGTGATTTCCGTAATGAAAATTCAAAACAAGTAATTATAGATAATCTTAATAAACCAATCAACCAATGTAGATTGCTTTTTGTACCTAATGAAAA
>JAZSBS010000049.1:0-5234 GCA_045602525.1 Acutalibacteraceae bacterium | reverse complement strand
TACAATGTCACATAAAATCTTTTGTTTATTATTGGTGCATATTGTAATAAAATACGCGCCCTCGCTACTATAATCATAATCCTTTAATCGAGTTGGTTTTCGTTTTGGTAAATCCATATTATCACCGAAAATATAATAACATAAAATATTTTATATTACAAGAAAAGAGAGCGGTGTATACCGCTCTCAAAATTAGCAAATATATCTTTTAATAAGATTTAAAACCTAAATCAGTTAATGTAATACCCAAATTATTATCCTCTAAAAAACTTCTAAAATAAACCAAAACTAAATTTAGTGATGATTGTGCAGTAGAAAGATATTGAGTTGGTTCTAAAACGCTACACTGTGAATCGGTATAAGATATAGTTGTGTTTTCAGTATAAGTACTTGCATTTATATATCCATATATCCTATCATCAGCAAAAGTAAATCCGTAGTAATAATCATCTAGGTAAATAGCAAAGAAAACATTTCTTCCAGAAGTGGCGTCAAAATGCCAAATATTAACAGCATCTAAATCTGCTGAATATCTAACACCCATATTTTTTGCTAAATTATTTTTTCCCTCAAAAATATAATCAATATTTTCACCGTTTTGAGTTCCGTTTGCTTTTACCCATTCCTTAAAATATTCATATGCGTTGGTTTTGTCAACTGTACCACACATAGTGCACACATATTTGGAATAGGAATGTGAAGTTACATTTGTATAATCCGAAATATATGAGTCGCCGCACGAACAAGTGTAAGTGGTGTATCCTTGCTCAATACAAGTTGGCGTCGCCACCTTTTTAGAATACGAATGGGTGTGTGGTGGAGTTGGAGGGTTACTTGTTTCAGTGGATTTGCTGGTTTCTGTTGGTTTACTAGTTTCAGTAGGCTTGCTGGTTTCTATTGGTTTACTTATTTCGGCAGATGTTTGTGTTTCGCTACTGTTAGTATCGTTAAAAACATTATCTTCAGGTTGAGATGAGTTGCCCTCTGTATCGTCGTCTATTACTTGTACGGAAGCACCACAATGTTCGCAAAATGCAACATTTTTTGAAATTCCCTCACCACAAGAAGAGCAATATTTTTCTGCTCTTCCACAAGCGACAAACGAAAATAGCATAATTATTGATAATATAATTGCCAAAATATTTTTCATAATAAGCCTCTTTTTATACTACAATTTTATAGTTTGTTTTATACTACTAAATTATAATATGCCAATACTACGTTTGTCAAGGTAAAATATAATTACAAATAATGAGGTGAAGAATATGGCAGATGTAATTAAAATAACAAAAAAGGGGCTTTGCAGGGGCGATGATGGTTGCAAGGTAGTATCAGTAAGAATGAAAGATGAGCTAATAGAGCGTTTAACTGATTTATCAGTTAAGACAAATCGATCACGCAATGAACTTATAAATTTACTTTTAAATGCTGCTATAGATATTGTAAAAATTGAAGAAGAATAGTTATAAGAAAACACAAAAGCGAAGACTTGATTTCTAAGTCTTCGCTTTTTATATAGTATTAATTATTTGCTTCCATTATTGCACGGAAGTCATCGCCTGAAATTTTTTCATTTTCAAACAGTACCTTTGCAACCTCGTGTAGCTTTGGCATAGCATTTTTAAGAAGTTCAAGTGCCTTCTCATACTGTTTCATAACAACTGCTTCAATTTCGTCATCAATGGTAGCGGCGGTCTTTTCAGAGTAGTTAGGTGTGGACGAGAAATCGCGACCTAAGAATACTTCGTTGTTATCATCGCCATAAACCACAAGACCGAGTTTGTCACTCATACCAAAGCGTGTAACCATTTTACGTGCCAAATCAGTAGCTCGTTGAATATCATTTGATGCGCCCGTACAAACGTCATCTTGGGTAAGTTGTTCTGCTGCACGACCACCCAAAAGCGAACAAATCTGCTCCAAAATCTGATTTTTACTTGTGTGGCCCTTTTCCTCGGTAGGCAGATACATTGTATAACCTGCCGCCATGCCGCGAGGTATGATAGAAATCTGATGCACTGGGTCTTGAGTCGGCAAGAAATAAGAAACAATTGCATGCCCTGCCTCGTGGTAGGAGGTCACCATCTTGTCCTTTTCGCGCACCTTGTGAGATTTCTTTTCGGTACCCATTACAACCTTAATGGTAGCTTCTTCAATCTCCTCTTGAGTGATTGCCTTTTTACCGTGACGAACAGCCAAAAGTGCCGCTTCGTTAAGCAGGTTTTCAAGGTCGGCACCCGTAAAGCCAGAGGTTGATTTTGCGATTGTTTCAAGACTCACATCTGGGCCCAATGGCTTACCGCGAGAGTGAACCTTAAGTATCTCTTCCCTACCCTTTACATCGGGGTAGTTAACGGTAATCTGACGGTCAAAACGACCGGGACGAAGAAGTGCTTTATCAAGTATATCGGGACGGTTGGTTGCCGCCATAACGATAACGCCCTCGTTTGAGCCAAAGCCGTCCATTTCGACAAGCAGTTGGTTAAGTGTTTGCTCGCGCTCATCGTGACCACCGCCAAGACCTGCACCACGCTGACGACCAACAGCATCGATTTCATCAATAAATACAATTGCGGGGGCGTTCTTTTTTGCTTCACCAAAGAGATCACGCACACGTGAAGCGCCCACACCAACAAACATTTCAACAAAGTCAGAACCCGAGATTGAAAAAAACGGAACACCCGCTTCACCCGCAACCGCACGCGCAAGTAGGGTTTTACGCGTTCCCGGAGGGCCTACAAGAAGCACACCCTTAGGAATACGTGCGCCAAGCTCATTAAACTTTTTGGGGTCTTTAAGAAAATCGACAATCTCTGCCATTTCCTCTTTTTCTTCATCGGCACCCGCAACATCGGCAAAGGTGGTCTTTTTTCTGCCGTCATCCTTACGTACCTTTGCCTTGCCAAAGCCCATTGTTTTGTCATTACCCATAGTGGCATTCATTCTTCTCATAAAGAATATGCCAAGTAACACCATCACGCCAATAAGCAAAATCTGTGGTACCATTGCTACAAGCCATGAGCTTTGACCACCCTTGATATAGTCGTATTTTATGGTTTGGTCGGTACCTGCATTTTCTTTGTTTATTGTATCAACTGCATCGTCAATATCATTGTAAAACAACGATGCATCAGCCACTGTATAACGATAGGTTTTACCATCCTCACGAAGCTTATAGCTTAGGTCACCACTGTACAGATTCAACTTGAATTCTGACACCTTGTTATTTTCAATAAGCTCTATGATTTCATAATACTTTATAGACTCTGTTGTATTGGCAACCTTTGTTGCCAAAAAGAATGATGCCGCTAATACAATAGGTATTATGAGAATCAACAGAATATTTTTAACGTTCTTTTTCAAAATAAGTTACTCACCTTTCAATTATTCGCCACCGTAAACCGAGGGATCAAGTATACCAACATATGGTAAATTTCTGTATTTTTCGTTGTAATCAAGACCATAGCCAATAACAAATTCATCCGGTATGGTTTTACCAACATAATCGGCAGTAATATCTGCCTTGCGATTTGCGGGCTTGTCAAGCAAAGTGCAAATTTTTATGCTCTTTGCATTTCTGCCCATAAGCACACCGCTAAGATACGAGAGTGTTACACCCGAATCCAAAATATCCTCAACTATAAGTATGTCCATACCGTCGGGATCTATATCAAGGTCTTTTTTAAATTTTACCACACCTGTGGTTTTGGTGCCGCTGTAAGAAGAAACTGCAATAAAATCTATAATACAGTCGCATTTAATCTCGCGAAGCAGGTCGCCCATAAACACAACCGCGCCTTTAAGCACACTCACAACAAGCAAGTTTTTACCCTGATAGTCACGGGTTATCTGTTCGCCGAGTCGTTTGCAGATTTGCCTTAATTCTTCCTCTGAAACTAAAACACCTTTAACGTCTCTCTCCATAATTATATCCCCTTAAAAAGACCTTTCTACATTTATTTTATATATCCTCAGACTGTCTTTATCTGCAGCGCATCGGTCTGCAACACCGATTTTATGCACCCATACAACACCTTGCTCATCGGCAAGCACCGGCCATACATCCCGCTCTGCAGTAGGAATTTTGTATTCACAAAATAACTTTTTTAGAGTTTTTGTGCAATTTTTGTTTTTAAGGCGAATTGTGTCACCTGACAGCCTTTGCCTTAGTACCAATTTTCCCACTATTTTATCACAGTCTAATATATTTTTTAATAACAAATTATGAACTTTTTTGCAATTTTTAAATAAATCGTTATCCGATTCTTTTATATCAACCTTAAAGGTTAAATTAACCGGTTGATTTTTTGCGCACGCAATTTCTAAAACTGCGTCTTTGATACGAGCAACTTTGTCACCCGCAAGGCTTATTTGACCCCCACCTAAACAAATATCATAAATCTGATTAATGTGAAGATTGTCCGTTTCAACGCTTTTTTCTGCGCAAAATTTTGCAATGATTCTTTTAGCAACCGCAGGATGTAAACCACCAAACTGATCTACCAATATGGTTCCGTTAATATATATGGAATCATACACTTTAACAACTGCTTGGTTTATAAAATCCTCATCCTCACGCAATGATGAGGTCATACGACTGACAGCATTTTCTACCGACTCATTAAACACTTTTAAAACAGGCACTATATTGTGACGTATTTTGTTTCGCGTATATTCGTCTGACAAATTTGTGCTATCGGTTACAAACCCTATACCATTTTGCCTACAGTAATTTTCGACATCATCACGCGTACAAAGAATTAACGGACGAATATATCTATCACGCACGGGCGGTATACCGCAAAGACCAGCTAAGGCCGTGCCACGTGTAAGATTAAACAATACCGTTTCAATATTGTCGCTTGCTGTATGCGCTGTAGCGATAGCATCGGTACAAATAGAATCAAAAAACTCATACCTTAATTTTCGTGCGGCAAGTTCAAGACTTAAATGCTGCTCTTTGGCAAATTGCGGCACATCAGCCGAACCTAAAACTAACTCTACACCTAAATTTTTGCACTGGTCCGCTACAAATTGTTGGTCGCGTATGGCTTCTTCACCGCGTATTTGATGGTTAAAATGCGCAGCACTTATTTTTTTAATTTCCAGTTTGTCTTTTGCTTCAAGCAATGCATAAAGCAACGCCATTGAATCTGCACCGCCTGAAAGCGCTACCGTTATATGCTTTACATTTTGCAGCAAATCGAAACGATTTATCGCTTCTGTTACCTTTT
>JAZSBS010000048.1:0-43012 GCA_045602525.1 Acutalibacteraceae bacterium | reverse complement strand
TTTTTCGTTCCCCTAATTTTTTTACCGTTAGGGGGAGTGGGGGGGAGTTTACCAGCGTTCTTCGTTAGTAAATTTATCTTTTCTTTGCCATTCTCCGAGTTTATCGTGTACTTTATTGTGGCATTGATTACATAGTGGCACAAGCTGTCGCTGTTTGTTCCCCTTGCTATCAATGTAATACTTACTCAATGCAAGTGCTGGTTGCTGTCTTACTTCGTTTACGTGATGTACACAGTCGGCTCTTACATAGTCGCCTTTCTTCAAGCACTCTTGACATTCATAGTGTAGCTCTTCTAATACATCAAGCCGTAGCTCTTTCCAATCCTCAGAGAAGTAGAATAGTTCTATCTTGTCTTCCGCTATAAGTCTTTTAATATATACAGCAAGCGGAATATCTCTTGGTATTCTCATAGTGTTATTTCCTCTGGAAACGGCGGAATATATCTCTCAAGCTCTGCGTATAACACTTGTATAATAGGGCTGTTAAACGCTTCGCTTATCTCCCCGCGCATATTCGTTACTGTGCGCTTCTTCAATGTCCACCCGCCAGCAAGTAAACTGTTAATCTCTTTATCGTATCTATCAGCGCATTCCAGCGGGCAAATTACCGTCTTAATTTGTTTCATAGGTATTTATACCCCCTATGTACTTAAAGCCCTGTATCGCGCGGAAATGCCCGCCGTAGCCGCTATTTATTTCTTTGCCGCCGCTCTTCTTTGCTGACTTTGCCAATGACTTATTGCTTCTCGTTTTATTGTCGCCGTACAGCTTAGCCGATACTTGCACCCATTTATCAGAACGCCGCAAAGCCGCGCATAATTGCGGGTGCGATGTATGAAAGTATGTCGGTAATTTCCTGTTCTTTCTTCCGCGCCCGTCCGCGTGGTATTGTGCAATAGCATTTAAGAAGCGCGTACCAACTCCCGCGCCCTGCCACTCGGGCATTGTTACAAGCCTTGTCGCTCTGTACCCACCAACGTGAAACCACGGAGAAACAGCAAGATGACAGGCAAGCTCCCCGTCAACCGTTCCCACAAAGTATTCAGCCGCTATCGGCATCGGCAAGTCTAAATAATAATGCGGCTTAAAGTGTCGCCAATAACTTCCGTTGACCTTCCGTATTTCAAGTTCAATTTGAGGTCTGCGCCTAAGACACCCCCGCTCAAATGTTTTCTTGCTTGTATCAATCACCCAATCGGGATTTAACCAATCTAAAACATCATAATGCGGAGTTAATAAAATAACCTTGCCTTGCGGGTTTTCTCTTCTCCACGCTTTTTGGAACGCTTGCGCCCCGATCTTCGCTATTTGTCTATCAATAACTGAGGTAAATTCATCAATTACAATTTCGCTTGGCTTTTCACATATAACGCGCGCCAGCCCCGCCCGAAATTGCTCACCGTTTGAGAGTACCCGAAAAGGACGAAGCCACGCGGGAACATCTCCCAAGCCCACGGAAGCCAAAAGCCCCGTTACTGTGTTAAAATCTCCGTTTGGTGCAATATCGTCAATAATCGGCTTGTCGTAGCTCCACCCGCCCGACAAATCCGCGATTTTGTTTTCGCCGAATATCTGTTTTCCTATTGAG
The DNA here is from genome assembly GCA_045602525.1 of Acutalibacteraceae bacterium. Taxonomy (GTDB): domain Bacteria; phylum Bacillota; class Clostridia; order Oscillospirales; family Acutalibacteraceae; genus UBA737. The sequence goes on along the minus strand of JAZSBS010000048.1, from coordinate 41,424 downwards.
GTTTTGCCCGAACCCGAAGCACCGACCACAACGCCAATATTCCAATCGCCTGTTAAATCAACATTTTCTATCGTTAAATCGAAATTACAGCCGCTTTCCGCGTTGAAAAGGCTCTTTACTCGCGCGGCTCTGTATGAATTAAAATCGTCAACCCTGTTGTGAATTTCAATTCTCATACAGCCACCACCTTTAATTTGTACCCCTCTTTTGAAAGGCGGTTGTAAACCGTTTCTTGCTCTTTTTCGTCTTTGCAAATAACCACAACGGCGTATTGCTCTTTATAGGTAAATCCGCTCAAAAATATCACTCTTTCTGTTTGAATTTGCCTTCGTTCGTTATATCAATATAATTATACACCCATTACCAATATTTTGATTTTTCAACTTTTCACAAAGTTTTGCAAATTTTTATAAAAAATAACACGGCATTATAATACCGTGTTACTTTGCTTATTTGTTTATTAAACTTTCAAGGCGTTTTAACGCTCTTCCGTGAATTGTCGCCGCAAGACTATAACTTATATATCTGTCCGCCGCTACCTCTTGGAGCGTTTCATATTGCACGTACACTTTGTAAAGCACATCGTATTCCGCTTCGGGCAACTGCTCAATCGTTTTAATGATTTCCGCTCTCTCGTTGTATAAGCGTTCAATTTCCGCAAAAGCTCTCTTCGCGAGTGTTTCGCTGATTTCTTTTAGCTGTTCGACTTCAACGCTCTTGTTTTTAATCTGTGTATCAATCTTTTTTATTTGCTTCAAATAGTCTTTGGCGTTCATTTCTCTCCCCCTATCTCTTGTATATCTTCAAGTTTGCATATTAAAACGGAACGTGTGCTTTTCGTGTCCAGCAACTCCGCTTCATAGAAAAAGCCCTTTTCGTTTCTGCGGAGTATGCAAGCCGTGAGCTTGTATATTCCCACGCTGTCCTTGTACCTCACCATTTTATTGAGGTTTCTTTTTACGTCTTCGAGCTTCATTTCTTCTTCGCGCCGCTCTCGGCTGTCAAAAAGTCGTGTATCTGCTTTCTCATTTCTGCCTTTTGTTCATCGGTCATATTAAGAAGTTCCGCAAACGGTTTAGCGAATATATAAAACATCGCCGCCATTTCCTCAAGGCTCATATTTTTAATAACTTCATAGTTTGACTTTCCCATTTTTACACCTCTCATTTCAGTAAAAGTCGATTTTCGCCGCTTTCAAGAAGCAAACTGCCATACTCTTGGCGTTTTCTCATAATCGGCATTGATTTCATAAATCTTGGTTTCTCCCAAGACGAGAATTTTATATCCAAGCCCCACTCTTGCGCGTTTCTCATTAACTCGCTCTTTGAAGCAAGGTATAATTTTATCTTTTCGGGCAACCCGTTGTATATTTCGTCAACTTTGCGCCGCGCTTGATCTCCCTGCGATATTCCCGTTGAGTCAATAAAGGTTGCTCCGAAGTTTGACATTTGTCGGCTGGTTTCCCTCAGAGCTTGTTCATACACCGTCCACAGCTCTTCATCTGTTGGCTCAAGAGTTTGTCGCATTGACTGTATTTGCTCAATAACATCGGCTGGCGTTGGCGGCACTTTGCAAACCTGCAAGCACTTATAAAAAGCAACCTCGACAATCTCGTCATCGTAATTCTTGAGAAGCACGCCCCAAGTTTTTACGAGCATTTCAACGTCCGTTCCTTTCGCGTAGTACGAATATATTGTTTTTATAGCCGCTATCATTTCAATAATTTTATTTTGTGATGCCATTGTTTCAACTCCTTATTGGTACATAGCTTTTAACTTTGCCATAACATCATCTGTATCATTCTTCGGCTGGCTTGCTTTTGGTTGCGCTACTGGGGCGTTCAAATAGTTTTCAAATTTCTCCCTATTGAATAGCGTTGACGGGCGTAAATACTTTTCCATATCTGTCCCTTTCCATTCGGCGCACTTTTTATCAATGACAGTAAAGAAGTCTTCTTCCGTGTATCCCTCAGAAATCCTTGCATTGATATGCTCCTGTGTTGCCTTACTTGTTGAGCGATAATTTGCACCCGTTTTTGCATTCAAATGCGCTATAATATTATTTATCTTTTCATTATTCAAAGATTTATTATTAATATTATTATTGGGTAAAGTTTCTTTACTACCCCCGTTAAATTCTTTTACTGCCCCTGTTAAAATTTCTTTACTACCCCCGTTAAAATTTTTTAATAGGGGTAAATTTACTCTATACTTATTGAATTGCACGCCGTTGATATATTCCTCTCGGCGGTAAATGTATTTTTTCTCAACAAGCTCCTTGAGGGCTTTTATAACTGTCGGCTTGGTTGTTCCGCCCGTAAAGTCGCAAAGGTATTGAAGACTTCCCGTGTATTCATTTTCGCCGTCTTGCGAAAACCCGTATATAATCGCGTACACGCTCAAGGTTACGCCTTTCAGCCCGAGACGATTTATCATCCAGCCCTGTATTTGATAATAGTTTTCATCTTTTAATTTGCTTACAGCCATTTTCAGTACCTCGTTTGATTGTTAATAATTCGTTTACAATTTTCGATGATATATTCCCCGTGGTTTGATGAAAGCAACTGCCCCCAATCGCTCCGAAAGAAGCGTTCAAGTTCTGCCTTTTTATGGGGCTGATTTCTTTTCAAAGCGGATTTATAATCTTTGACAGCTTGTTTAAGAATAGCGGCGCGGATAAGTTCATAATCAAACATCTTTCCTTGCATACTTCCTGTATTCTTCCTCGGCTTTGGCTCTCGCCACTCTTGTTCGGGGTGTCCCTCTCAATTCGGGGTATTGCTCTTGTAGTTTGCGCCTTACCCTGCTTACCGTTTCAAAGTGCGGAAATCTTGAACACTTTGCCGCGGTAAGATACGCCGCCAAAGTTACGGAGTGCGGGAGTGTTGGCATATTCTCACGCGCCGCCGCGATCTCAATAGCGCGTAGCCAAAGCAAGTAGTCATCATCTCTTGTATGAGGGTATTGTTCAAGTATTGACTTTACAATATGAGTTGTTTTTTCAAGTTCCATTTTCAAGCTCCTTTCCCGCTTCAAATTCTTTGTATATTTTCATAAAATCGTCCAGCTCCATAGTTACAAGAATGTTGCAATTATTCTTTTTGTGGAATACCGCAGGGAGCAACCCGTTGCCCCCTGCGTCTCTTTTCGCTTGCGCCATTGCATCGTAAATATTCAGCCGTTCAACGTGCTTCGCTTCGATATGTATGTAAGGCAACCCGACAACATCGGAAGCATCTCCCGTGTTCCCGCAATACTGAGCCGTTCTTCTTGCGCTGTACCCGTACTCTCGGAGCTTTTTTGCGAGTGTTCTTTCAAACCTCGCACCCTTTTGCCTGCTGTTGATTGTCATTGTTCTGCACCTCGGTAATTCTTTTGTTAGCAATCTCGCAATATTCTTTTGAAATCTCAAAACCTATGTATTTACGATTATTCAAAATTGCCATTTTTGCCGTTGTTCCGCTTCCCATAAAACAATCAAGAACAATATCACCCTCGTTGCTCCAGCTTAAAATGTGGTCTTGTGCTAATTGTTCGGGGAAAATCGCAGGTACGCCGCTCGCAATTTTATCTTTTGACGATTGATTAATGCCTACATTGTATCGCCATATATTTTTGAGCGGTTTGGTTGGCTTAACTGCTCTATCAATTCTGCGGTCACAGTTTTCGTCATTGATTTTGTTTTTTCCAAAGTGTACCTTTCCGATATGTTGGCACTCGGTCATTATTCTATTGACGGTTTTGGGTTTGCCTTTACTGAATACAAACATATATTCAAAGCTCTGAGTATACCTTGTCTTGTCTGCCTGCGGCACAGGGTTGTTTTTTTCATAAATCATCGTGTCGTGGAAGTTAAATCCGCAATCTTTGAAATATAACGCTTGATTAAAGCTCGTTCCTGTTTCGCTTCCGTTGACCGTAGCATCGCCAACCACCCATACAACAACGCCGCCCTCTGCTGTTATTCGATAAAGTTCTTTCGCTATATCTTTGAATTTATCAAAAGACCATCCTGCAATATTGCCGTTGTATGTTCGTAAATTGTCATACGGCGGGCTTGTTACAGTTAAATCAATGCTGTTGTCGGGCAACATCTTCATTCCCTCAACACAATCCATATTATGTATTTTGTTAATCATTTTTGCCCTCTCTTTTTAGCTATCTTCCTGTGCTTCCGATACCGTTGTTACCTCTTCCGTGTACCTCAAGTTCTTCCACTAATTCAAGCGTTGGTATCACAATCGGCATAATAACAAGCTGGCTGATCTTATCGCCCGCGTTCACCTTGTAATCGTAGCCGCTATGGTTGTACAGCTTCACGATGATACTGCCGCTGTAATCAACATCAATAACGCCCTCGTTTGTAATTCCGTTTCTGCAATTCAACCCGCTTTTGCTTTTAAGCATTCCCACGGTATTTTCGGGGAGTTCAATGTGTACTCCCGTATCAAAAATCGCGCTTTCTCTCGCTGGAACGATTTGTGTTTCTCTCGCGTATAGGTCAAGCCCCGCATCTTTGCTGTGCGCTCTCGTGGGCATAATAGCCCCTTTATCAAGTTTAATTTTCATATCTGTATTTCCTTTCTTTTTTGGTTAAAAAGGTAAGTCATCATCTATCTTTATATCTTCGTAGCTTATTTCTGACGGCGCGCTAAATGACGGTGCTGGGTATGCTTCGCCCTCATTCTTGCTATCAACAAACATAGCTTCATCAACAACAACCTCAGTTGCATATCGCTTTTGGTTGCTGTTGTCGGTCCAGCTTCGTGTTTGAATTGATCCCGTTATGCAAAGCGAAGAGCCTTTGCGGAAATACTTTGAGATAAATTCCGCTGTCTGTCGCCACGCTACACAGTTAATGAAGTCGGTTTGTTGCTGTCCGTCAGCTTGGTATCTGCGGTTTACCGCGAGTGTGAACGAACAAACGGAAATACCGCTTTGCGTTGTTTTGAGTTCCACATCGGCGGTAAGTCTGCCCGCCAATACGCTTTTGTTCAAATTAAGATTTGACATTTTCTTTTTACCTTTCTATGTATAATTTTTTCTAAATTTTTTGATAAATTCTTCAACAGTCCAGCCGTAATATTGCATAGCTCGTTGTTGAACAACCTTTTTCAAAGCCCTGTCAACCTTTGCATTTTTATGTACGCTGTCCTTGCCTTCCCTGTGGCATCTACTACCGCAGATATAAACCTTTAAGCCGTATTGTTCGCTTATCCCTCTTCTTCCTAAGCCCTCGAAAACGTGGTGTTCTTCAAGCCCGAAATAATCAGCGCGGGCGTTTCTACCGCAAAGGAAACAATGCTCTCGGTCTTCTTGAATAATGCTCTTTGCCATTTACTCACCCCACAGCGATTTTAATTTTGCGATCTCGTTCGGTGTCATTGTCTGTATGCCCAGCTCTTTCGCTTCGCTTACAATACCGTCAATAAAGATTGACATTTCCCGCGTATCAAATTCGCTTGAGCCTTTATACACTATGTAATGCTTGAACAGCTGCCCGTTCACGATACCCTCGCCCTTTTCCTCGTAATACCTCACATATCCGTTAATGTTGATATGCGCTTTTACGCTTATCATTTCGCTCTGCCCGTAGCGTTTCAGCATCAGAAAATAAATATCTTCTTTGCTGGCGCGGAGTACGTTTCCCATTTCGGTTAAGAGCTTCCAAGCGTAATTGTTGGCGTTCAAGGAGCGTTTTTCTCGGTATCTATCAATCTTGATTGACAGCTTTTCGACTTCGCGCAAATCGTCATATAGGTTTTTTGCCGCTGTTTCTTCGTTGATTGACAGCGTAAGCGTTGCTTTGCCTGTACCGAAGTCCAGCGCAAGCCCCTGTATTTTGCCGCTTAACTCATACATCCGTTTTCCGCCTTGCCTTTCATCATCTTTTGAAACTCTCGGTATTTTCTTGTGTACTCGTAAGAAGCACCGAATATATTGTTTACCGCTACATAAAACTTCGGCTCATATTTTTGTATGCACTCCAATTCAAACTCAAAGTTTTTTCCAAACGGGCAAGCGGCACAACCCGTCCTATCCATTCCCCAAACCTCATAGCAATCGCTGTGCTTGATATTTTGGCATTTCTTGTAGCACTCCTTTGAAGCATTATCAAACCAAAATAGCGGTCTGTATTGAGCGACTTTTCCGCCGCTTTGGGGCGTAAAGCAACTTTTGTATGCTGTTGATCTTGCCCCGCCCTCTGCCTTTCTTACGCCAATACAGGACAAATCAAAATCACCGTTTGCTATATAGTCGTTTGATACCGACTTTTTGGCGAAGTGGCAACACTTTTCCGAAATCTTGAAAGTTGGCGGGTTTTGCATCATAAATTCTTTAAGCCAAGTGTTATATGCTATGTTAAATTTACTGCCCTCTCCCCAATCGTTGCACCACCAGCGCAACGCCGCCTTACATTTTGGGTATTTTTTTAACAGCTCTTCAAGTGTTCCGTCTTCCCACTTGAAATTGTGTCTTTGTAATCTGCTGATTTGGTCGGACACTCTCTTTGACAAAAACGGAACACCGTATTGTCTAACGGTTAGCGGTATGGGCTTTTTGGCTTTCAGCCGCACAATTTCAATACCGTATTTTTCTTCAAGGTCTTTCAAGTGCCGCTTTGTTGCTTCATATTCAAGCCCCGTATCAAACCATATATACGTGCTTTTCTTCTCGTCATCTACTCTATAAAGCAAATCAAGCATCATATCGCTATCCGCGCCGCCGCTTATAGAAACGGCTATTTTCTCAGCCCTCTCTACGTGCATATCAGCTTTGAATATTGCATCTTGCACCATTGCATCGGGAATGCTTGCAACAAACTCAAACAGTCGTTCTTTGTCCTTCAAATTTAGTCACCCTCTTTCTTTTGATAACAAAACGACACATTTACGGCATAGTGATTTTTACATAGCCCGCTCTGCCCGAGGTGGTCTTTGTAACGGTCTTCTGATATTCGTTATAAAGCCCTGTATGCTCTATCTTGAATTTTTCAACGTCAAACACAGTTTCGGTCTTTGTCGTTCCCGCCGAGCCGTCAACCCTCGTTATTCTCGTTCCGTTTGGCATTTCCCAAGACTTAACGCCGTGCTTTTCCATAGCTTCATAAAGTGCCTGTTTCATATCTTTGTATTGCTTTTCAAGTGCCTTGTACTCTGCCATTCGGTATTCAAGGGCAAGAGCTTTGTTTGAGAGTGCTACAAGCTCATTCGGCTGGAAGTCGGCTTCACTCAAAAGCGGGTTGTCTTTCAAACGCTTCAAATCGGCTCTAAAACGCCCAATTTCCGCGTTTATTTCGTCCATTAGTGTTTGATAGTCTTCCATATTAACCTCAAACACGGATAGGTTTTCGGGGCTGAAATCGGTGTTAAAATCGTCTGCCCTCTTATATACCGCGAGCAAGCCGCTTTTTACTTTGTTCTCTTGCATATATAAGAGAAGCTGAACAAGATAAATTTTGTACTCGTCAAGCGTTTCGTATATGTGCGAAGTGGTTTTGATCTCAAGAACGCAATACCCGTTGAAGCCGTCCGTGTGGCATCGAATATCTCCGTTTGCTACTTTGTTAGGCTCAAATTCCGCGCCCGTGGGCATTTGCGAGTTTATGTATTCTCTTATCTGCGGCTCTAACCGCTGACCGTACACGGTGTATCTGTTGCCGACAAAATCGTTCTCTTTCAAGCCCGCCTTTTCCAGCAATAACTCATAGCGCGTTTTGAACGGGCTGATACCCATTATTACGGGAATATCGCTACCGCCTATCCATAAATCGCGGTCAATGGTAACATCGTATTCCATTCACTCACCCCAATTCCGTGAGAAGTTCCGCAAATCTTTCGGGCGTGGTCTTACTGTTCAAGCCCTTTTCTTTTGCATAGGTATTTACATCAATTCCCTTGTCGTGGAGCTTCGCAATAAGCTGTTCCCTCGGTGTCGGGGCTTTGGGCTTGCGCTGGTATTTCGTTTCCTCGCTGGCTTGCTGGTCGGGATCATCGCCCGTTGAGATTTTGTAAGCTTTCATAAGCGCGTATTTGTCCGCGTAGGTCATAGCTTTTCCGCTTCCCTTGTCCTGTGAGTCGATACCCTCAGCAAAGGTTGTTGTTTCTATGTATTCTTCGGGCTTATCTACATTTACAAAGCGGTACACCGTTTCAATTCGTGTCATAAAGGTTGTTTTCTTGGTCGTTGTGCCATTATATGTGCTTTCACTTTCGAGCAAATTGCTTTCAAGGATTGCGCGGCTCACGGGGTAACTATAAACGCCGTGTTTGGCTTCAAGCGGCTTTACCGCATCAAGAATATCTCTCTCTGATACCGCTTTGTAAGAAGATGTTTTTGTTGTCTGTACGGTCAAGTTCTTTGCTACCGTTTGCAATTCGGCTGTGATTGCCGCCATTCTCTGATAAATGTTCATATCTTTGTCCTTTCTTATAAATCGGGGTCGACTTCCTTGTGGTAGTCTTCCATACATTCTTCGCATATCCATTCACCGTTGATGTAATACGCCTTTTCGGTTTGAATATGCTGGTCGCACTCGCTACACTTTGGAAGCGATTGGAGCTTCCTTTCTCTTTCATAGTCGTAGCGTTCAAAATCTGCTACGGGGTCGTCAGTTCTGTACATCGTTTTTACCGTCCTTCATTCCCAAGATAGCTTGAATGTCGTCTGCACTTACATATGAAGCGTTGTCGATATATCGCTTAACTGCGGCGATTTTCTCCGAAGCTCTCAAAAGTTCATTGTATTCGCCGATAGAGATAGTGATTTCTCTCTTTCTCGCGGTTGGTTTCATTTTTCAATCCCCCTTTCCTTGAATTTGTTTGCGAAGTATTCCGCAAGTCTTCTATTGTTTACTTTTCCGTCCTCGATCACATCAAGAACAATTTTTCGCTTGTTCCGCATTTTCTTACCTCTCTTTCAGAATTTGCATAACCTCGGTTTCAACCTCTGGAAACGCCCTTATTACACCCAGCCAAAAACTCAACGAGCCGTTGCTCTTGCCTTTTTCGATATTGCAATAGGTTGTTCGGGTAACGCCCAATCGCGTTCCCATTTCCGCCTGTGTATAGTCATACTTGGCGCGTAGCACCTTTAAGAATTTGCGCACATATTTCACCACCTTTCAAATAAATGTTTCATAGTGAAGCATTAAAGTCATTCTTTGTTTTCGTAGTCGCAAATACCGTCTTTTGCTCCCGACTTGCAAACGGTGAGAATACCGCCGATAAACACGATTGCGCTCAATATAATTACTACTGCCATTTTGCTTTCTCCTTTCTTGTTTTGCGGGCGGGTTAGCCGCCGCCCTCGGCTTTTATATGTTTCAGTCGGGGTATCCCACATATACGCCCGTTACCATATTTGTATGCCAACGAACAACCTCTGTGCTTCCCGACATTACGCCCGCCATACCTCTGCCGCTCGTGCAAAACTTTGTCCACGCGGGAACGCGGATTGTTTTCTCCGTCCAGCCCGTCTTTTTCAAAAGGGCTTTTACAGAGCTTGCAAACACTCCGTTGCCTACAACCGAAGTACCACCCCATTTGTTTGTAAAGAAGTGTATTCTTACCTCGTTGCCGTTTTCGTCAACGATTGTTTGATAGTCCATCATTCCGTCACCGTCAAGAATTTTCAACTGCATATCACACGCCCTTATGCCGTCAGCTTCAACGTGTATAGATATAAAGCAATCATCGTAATCAGTTTCGCAGTTGTCAATACGCTCCTGTCTTCTTTCCATAGCTTCTATAAGCCTTTGTTTCTCTTTAAGTATGCTTTTTCTCAACTCTTCACCGTACAACTTCATTTTACTTTTACCTTTCGTTCTTCGGGGTGTTCCCCTTTCGTTGCATATATAATACTCCTAAAATATGAACAAACTTATACACAAATTGTGAACAAATTGTAAATATGTAAAAGAAACGACACAAAAAGTATAATTTTTTAGGGCGTAACGCCCTCTGTTGCCGCAAATGCTCTCCGCGTAAGTTCGCCCCACTCTTTATATGTAATAAGGTCAAAATCAACAGCCAACTCCGCCGCTGATATTGCCATATATGCTAATAAATTTCTATGTTCTTTGTCGTTTGTCGCTTCTGCAAGCTCAATATCTTTGGTAATTCGTTCAGTAATCGTCAAGCCGCATTTATTCCGCATTGCTACACCTCGTTATCATTTTCAATCTATTGTCAACTTTCACAATCATTATATTAGAATATTTGTTCGGTTGCAATAACAAATTTTCAAAATTATTTTGCCTTTTGTGCCTTTTGTACTGCAAAATGTTTCACATTGTTATCATTGTATGCTATTATGCTAATAGAAAGGGGGTGTAACCGTGAGTGAAAGCATAGGCAGTAAATTAAAGGCTTTGAGAAAGGGGCGTGGTCTAACTCAATTAGAGTTGGCTTATCGTATGAATTGGAGCAGGGCAACGATCAGCAACTATGAGTCAAACAGGAGAGTTCCCCACCTTCAACAGTTGACGGCGTTGTGTCATTTCTTCGGCGTGTCAATGGATTATTGGGGCGTGGAAACTGAGAACGAAAGTTTTGAGCTTTTGGCAAGGGCGCGGGGTATTCTCTGCAACCAAGCAATCCCAAAAGCCGAACGGGAACGGGTCTACAAGGAAATAATGAAAATGTATCTTGATATGGAGTGATGACAACGTGGCAAGTCAAACAAGAACAATAAAGCGGAACGGAGAACATATAAGGCGGGCTGTTGCCTATGCTCGTTTCAGCTCCAACAACCAAAGGGACGAAAGTATTGATGCACAGTTAAGGGCTATCAGAGAATACTGTGAGCGGGAGAATATTCAACTCGTGGAGATTTACACCGATGAAGCGCAATCAGCTACAACAGATTTGCGGGATGACTTCAAAAATATGATTGATGATATTTTTGCGGGCAAGGTCGATATTGATATTGTGCTTGTCCATAAGTTTAACCGTTTCGCCCGTAACAAGTACGATAGCGCGATTTATAAAAAACGCTTGCGCGATATGGGTATTACAGTTGTTTCCGTAACACAACCGATTGACGATAGCCCAGAGGGGCGCATATTAGAAAGCCTTATTGAAGCAATGGATCAGTATTACTCAGAAAACCTCGCGCTTGAGGTCAAAAAAGGAATGCTGGAAAACGCTTTGAAAGGCAAGCACACAGGCGGCGGAAAGCTGTTAGGGCTGTCCGTTGACGAAGAGGGTTATTATTACCCCGATGAGAACGCGCACATTATACAGCGCATTTTCAAAGAGTATGCTGACGGCGTTCCAAAAACTCAAATTGTGGCGCGCTTAAACGAAGAGGGCTACCGCAACCAATACGGAAGACGGTTTAGCGAACGCACCGTATTTGATCTTTTGCAAAATGAAAAATATGTCGGTAATTTCGTTTATCACCACACAAGCACCGAAACAATACGGCTTGACGGGATTATCAAAAATCCAATAATTGATGAAGAATTGTGGGAAGCCGTCCAAGAGAAAAGGCGGAGCAAAAACAAGGCTCGCTGGAGAAAAAGAAAGTATATAATGACAGGTAAATTAAAATGTGGGGTTTGCGGTTTCACCTACTGCGGAAGCGGCGCAAAAAAGAAAAACAAAAAAGGAGATGAAGCGGCATACTATAAATGCGCTGGAAAGACCAAGCACAAAAACAGTTGCAACAATCCATCTCTAAACAAAGATTATTATGAAAAACTCATTATTGATACTATAACAGAAAATGTATTGACAGACAATGCCATTGACAGTATCGCCAAGCAAGTTTTGTTTGAGCTTGAAAAAGAGAGAAAAACCCCGCAAGTATCAACGGAAAAGTTAAGCAAACAGCTTAATAAAGTCAAAGACCAGCAAGCCAAGCTAATGGATTTGTATATCAATGGCGGAATTGAAATAGATATACTTGAAGATAAAAACAGGGCTTTGAAAGCGGAGAAAAAGCACCTTGAAGAACAGATAGAAAAAAACAGATACCTTGAAAGTGCCAAGAATATTGAATTTGAGGAAATAAAGATATTTTTAGAAAACTTCCGCCGTTCCGTCAGCTCTACCGATGCGGAATACGCGCAAATCCTCTTTAACACATTTGTTGAACAAATAGTGGTTTACCCCGAAAACCTCGAAGTTACCCTACGGGTAGATTTTTCTACCCTACGGGGTGATAAAATGAAAAAGAGGGGGGCAAACCGCATTATAACACCCGTTATTATTAAAAAGACGGTGAAGCGGAAAACACATCAACAACCGTTAAATGAAAGGGGGTGCTAATTATGAAAACCGCTATAATCTACGTTAGAGGGCATAGACAAGCAACGCAAGAGATGTTTTGTAGAGTTTATGCCGCCGACAAGGGTTACAAAGTCCTATTTGTAACAAGCGATCTCGAAGCCGTAAGAAACTGCGATACAATGGTTATTCACAACGCTTCAAGAATTGCAAGAGATGAAATGGAGTATCACAAAATACTCGCCGAAATTAAGTCAAGGGGCATTACAGTTGAAAGCGCGGAACGCTTCAACAATTTTTGAAACAGGGAAGCGGGCATTTAGCCCGCTTCTATTTTTGTTAATATTAGTCAGAAAATTCTGTTTTGTCAACTCACAGATAATATAATATCATCGCGCTCAATCTCGGTCACTTTCAAAAGCAATTTCGCGCACCGTTCACACGCTTTGCGCTCCGCTTCGTTCTCGATCTGAGGAATAGAATTTTTAATACACCATTTAATATGGTGTGTTTCCGTGTTCAAATCATCAAGTACGATATGCAAGCCGCTCCCAGCGGAATTATATTTATATACTTCTTTTATTGCCTCACGGATTTGCGCTCTCAGTTTCATAGTTTTCTCCTTTCAGTTACCGCCCGCAAATTTCATCAATGGAGCATTCAAATACATCTGCCAAGCTCGCTAAAAAGAGAGCGTTTGGATATGCTTTATCCAATTCCCAAGAAGATAGCGTGGTTGGTGAAGCATCAATCTTTTCGGCAAGCTTTTTTATTGTCAATCCCATCACCTTGCGTTTTTCGTAAATGATTTGACCTATTGTTTTTGTTGCGCCTTGTTTAGTGTGCCTTTTATACCTATGGACTCTAACGTATTCGTCTTTATCGGCAAACTGTTTGCATCTCTCGGCGTCTTCGTCTTTTAAGTGAGGGCATACTTTTTCGTGAATACATTGTTTACAGGTCATCTTGTCCCCCTATTAAACCACTCAATTATTTCGCTAATAAAAAAGATTAAAATTGTTCCCACAACAAGAGAAAACATAACAACGCTAATCAATATTGTAATAAATTTCATATATTGTCCTCGCTTTTTTTCAACGGTGGAGCTTCATTCCAATCAAGTGCATCATCTCGATTTGTGATGTTCCCATCTTTATCAATGAATTTGACATCACTCAAATCAGGTTGTTCCGTATGGAGTTTCTCGTCAAATTTCCAATCGCCAACAATGCCAATATAATGGTCTTTTACACCTGCAATACAATCTATTGCCTTTTTCTCCGACAAACAACATATTGGGTGAATACCATTTTCCGATACCACTATGCGACTATTTGCACAGATTTCACATTTACCACTCATTCCTCGCCCTCGCTTTCCGTGTATTTCTTTTTGAGTTCGGCAATATAATTTTGAATATCTTTATAGCACTCCAATTTTGCTTGCCTTACCTCTTCGGAATAAGATTTGAGATTTTCAACAAAACTTATAGCATATTTACCGTCTTTTTCAATCTCCTCAAAAATCTCCCTTGCAACCTCACTTGCAATGTCCGCAAGTAATTCATCATATTCTTCAAGAGATTTTGTCAAGATTAATCCCTTACTGCACAAAATATGACAAGGATATTTTGCCGATATGCTATTTTCGGTCAACAATCTAATTTCCGTTTCAAGTCTATCAACCTCGCTCTTTGGTACAACATCGGGCAACGGACAATCTCCATAAAAAGATGCTTGTGCATTGCTATCATCATTGCAACCTATTTTGCACTTGTGCTTTTTCCAATCGTAGTTTCCACATTCTCCGCACAACTTAATTCCTTTCATTTCAGCCATATCATTCTCCTTTCTCGATTATTTTACACAAAACATAAAATGAAAATTTCGTATAGTATGTAGAATAGTTTCGCACAAGGTAATAATCGCCGAATAAATGAATGACAGTATAACCATTGTCTTTGAAACGAGTGATTATCTGTTGTTTGTTCCCAATAAATCGTGCCATATCATTCTCCTTTCAAAAGTTCGGGATTATCGTGTATGTTGCCGATTACTTCGATTATGTTTTCTTTTGCTCTATCGTCATATAATACAGCAGAGCCTTTGCCGATAATTCTTTTTCTATTCAAACTATAATGCCGTTGAACAAAAGCGGCTATACTACTATCCCATAAAACCAAGTGCAAACTAACAAGGTCTTGCTTGTGAAAACTCGTTTCGGGGGCATACATATTTTTTCTTGTGTATCTTACAATATCGCCCTCAAATATCTTTTTGCCGTTCTTGTCGGTCAATCCTGTGTATTGTCCTACGGTTTCGGGGTCAACAACAAGCTCGGAAGCACTTGTTTTAAAAATGCAATCTCCTTCGTGGTCGATAAATGGCACACCATAAGTCCAATCTTGTTTAGTGCAATAGTCTTTGTGTCGCTTTCCTCTAAATAGGATCTCTCTCATTATCACTCACCGCCTTTCTTGGATGATTTGAGTTTTTCCAATTCATCTTCCAATTTTATAACTCTATCTACCAATTCATTTTCCTTGTGATTGGCAAAAGCAAAACCCAAAACCCCCAAGATAGTAAGAATTGCCGAGAGCCAAAGTGGAATTGTATCAATATAAAGTGTTAACAACATACATAGTGGCACTATAAACGCCAACAACAATGATGTTATCATTACTCCTCACCGCCTTTCATCTTCGGAGCTTCGGGAAGCGGCATCCAATGGGTAGGTTTTCCATTGTACATACCGCTTGCCCAAGTCATATAGCCTCTCGCACTTGGAGAAATTTTATGCTCTATATAAGTCGCAACATAAAACTCTCCATCGGAATTTATCGCCAACACTTGTGTATTTGCTTCAGGCAATCTCTCGTCAACGCTTATCCACTCACTCTGCTTTCGATAACCTTTGGCGATAAACCGTTCTGCATTCTTTTTTGGATTGCATTTAATGCCCCTTAATTGAAAAGGGCAATCCTCGCACTCTCTGTTTAGTGTACATAAATCTTTCGCCATTTCCTCGATCTGCTTTTCTTTGCTCATAACCAATCACCACCTTCTCATAGATTGAATAACCAGATCGTAGTTTTCCCTTACCTCTTTTGGTGTCATTTTTCTGACTTCTTCGGGAGAAAAATATTTTTGTGTAGTTCCTTCTTTCATCTTTGCTCCGCAGTTGGGGCAATAATTCGACCTGTAAAAACGTTCTTTTTCGCAATCAACAGGAGCAATCGCACCGCACAAACTACAAATAAGTTCGTCTGTTTGACGGTTGCTTATCCACTCGCCCTTTGTGTTGAGTTTGCAAGCATCGGCAAAACCTTTTTCGTATTGATGTCGGTCATATTGAAGCGCCTTGATAAGTTCATCCTTGTCAACCTTGATGTCATAGGAGCGAATTACCTCTATTACATCTCCCTCGAATTTAGTTTTCATATTTCCGCAAATGATTTCCACGGGAGATTGATAACTCATATCTGCAACCTTTGCAACCATCTCATCGTATGTCGGCGGTTTATCGTATTTGATTTCGGGTACATCAAATTTTGCCATATCACTCACCGCCTTTCATAGAAGCTCCGCAATAAGGGCAATAATTAAACATCACCTTGCCGTTATAAACATTTACCGATTGTGAGATGTAACAATTAGTGCAAGTACGAACCTTTTCTCCATCACCTATTTTGATTATTCCCCACTTCCCCTCGCTCTGCTTTCGGTAACCTGCGTTGTAAAGGATTTCAGCATAAGTTCCAAATTGACAAAGCATATCGCACCTTTCGGGCAATTCGCCATCGATACAACATTTCTCCCCAAAATAGCAAGGGCAATGTTTCGCCATTTTCTCAATCTGCTCAATCTTCTTTGCTTCCTCAATGTCACGGTCAATACGCCTATTAATGCCCTCAACCAATGCTTGTTTGAATAGCTCGTTATTACTCTTAACATCAAAGTTATTACTCTTGTTTTCGTTTATCAGTAATTCGGCTTCTTCCTCTACCACATATTTGTCGGTATCGGGGCATTTGTGGTGGCAACTCGATCCTGCGCATAGTTTTTTGGCTAATTCTTTAGTTTGTTCGTTCATCACTTTCTCCTTTTCTGAAAACGCTTTCATTTTATTACAGCCGAAAGAACGGCTTATTTAACTTTATTAAACCGTCCGATCAACTCTGTATCTTCTATAATATCGGTGATTTTACAGCCGAGGGCTTCACACAGCCCGCAAAGCGTGCTTAACTTTGTGCTGTCTATTTTGTGCGGCTCTTGCTCAAATCGCTGTATAGTTTTTATAGACACTCCCGAAGCCGCCGAAAGTTCGCTCTGTGAAAGCCCGCTCCGTACCCTTACGATACGGAGCTTTGTTCCGCGGTCAATACCTCGTTTCAACCTCACTTGTTCAGCCTGTTCGGGTGTCATTCCCCTTTTCTTCACTCTCGATCCTCTCCCTTTCCGCGCGCTCTCTTTTCTCTTTCATCATTTTCAAGTATTTTTCATAGGCACTTGACTTCTGCTGGGTAAAAGACAGCCCTTTGCACCAAAAGTCATTTCTCAACAAGCTCTTGCATACTCTTCGCCAGCTCGGAACATCGCGCTTTTGCTCCATTAAATAGTCGGCTTCATCGGGTATGCCGTCTGGGTAGCCCCTTGTTCTCCACCATTCGCAAAACTTATAAATCTTGTTTTTGTAATGTTCTTGGGTTTTGGGCGGCATAGAGTTCATTAACAGCATTGCAAAGCTCTGCCAAGTATGCCCCTCGGGTTTTGTTATTTTTCTGTACCCTGTTACGTTTCCGCTCTCTTGCACGTACATTGCGCCGCTGTTCGCCCCGTTTACGCGGGCAACTACTCGCGCCCAAGTCGCTGGCTCGATTAAGTGGAACAGCCACAAGCCGCGGCGTTGGTCGTCCCCGTATGGCTGACAAATTCTCATTTGATGAATTGTAAGCCCCGCAAGGTGCATATAGTCGTACAATTCATTATAGGGCTTGTCGGGGTTTTTGCCTTGGTAAATCCAGTCATCCTGTGTTTTCCAGTCGTAAATGGGGTAAATGTTGTAAACCGTATCTGTTACTTTGGTTGTCCATCTCAAATTGTTGTGCATTACCTTGTAACCAAATCTGCCCGAGATTGTTCTGTATCTGTTCAAACTTTCATCGGCTCTTATACCAACAAAGCAAGCGCACGATTTACCCTGTGAATACCAATCGCCGAACAACGGCACAAACTCCTCAAACTCCATACCGTCTTTGAAGAACGGAAAATAATTTACATCGTGTATGCAATCTTTCGGCAAAGGTCTTATCCAGTCCTTTTCCCTTTCATCGTCCCAGCACTTCCAAAACGGCTCATAAACCGATACCGCGTTTCTCAGATGAATAGGCAAGCAAACCCAATACCATTCGCTGTGATCTTTATACATTTCTCTGCATCTTTCGGCGTGTTCGATAGTCTTGGCGTACTGTCCTTCCAAGTCAACCAACATAACACCGACTTTTCTGTTTCTCTTAATTGCTTCGTCCATAACCATATGCAACATACAAGTGCTATCCTTACCCGCACTAAAAGAAACGTATATCCTTTCAAAATTATCAAATGCATACGCTATCCTCTGCTTTGCGGCTTCATATACATTGATACCTAACCCTACTTTCATTTTTGCTCCTCTCCGAAATAATGATTTCTGTATTCTTCCATAAGCTCGTCCGCGATTATATTCGCCATTTCTCTTTCCTCATCGGTCAGTAGCCACCAAGCGTTGCGGACTTCCGATATTGTGCATCCACTTTCAATATTGCAACAAGCCGCTCCAAGCCAAGACCTTGCTCCGCTAAATTTGAATTTAACATCGCTTAACAAGTTGGTTTCGGGCGCGTATTTCCACTCAGTTAAAACCCTTTCCATTGCCTTTCTGCATAGCTGGGGATCACCTAAAATCTGCTTTGCTCTTGCGACTTTTGCGGGGCGAATATCGTCCCCGAACATTCCGTTTTTGTAATCTTCCCAAAGGTGGTACGGGTGAGCGTATTTGCTATCAGTTTTCTTCCTCATCTGCTTCAAACTCCATATCGCTCAAATCTGCCAAGTCGTGTTCGTCAACTTCCCACGCTTCCGAAAATTCTTTATCTGCGAACATTTCCGCAAGCCCTGTTATCTGAGTAAGTCGCAACACTTCGTCCGCATCCATACCCAGCTCGCGCCCTATCTTCGCATCGCTCCAATTTCGGCGTTTAAGCTCAATAACAATATCGCTCATAGCTTCAACCTTGTGTTTTCCTCTCGCGCGGTTGTGGCGAATTGTGGAAGCAATTCTGTCGCCCTTGTCCTCGCGCTCGTTGTTGATAACTACAACGGGCAAATAGCCGTGTATGCGCTCTTTAATGTCCTTGTATTCCTTGCCTACTCGGTTACGGTGGAAGCCGTCAACAACCTCATAAATGCCATCGTGTTGCCATACAACAATGGGCTGGGTGTAGCCGTCCTCTTGAATTGATGTGTGCAACAATTCCATTTCGGGCGGCGCAACGCTGTTCGGGTTGTAATCGTTTGCAATAACAAGGTCAGAGTTTACCCATTGAACACACTCTACGGGCTCTGCTGAAAAGGGGCTAACCTCTTTTAACATTCGCTTGATTTCGTTGATTGCTTGAGTTCTTTCCTCAATGCTCTCAATAGAGAGCAACTGTTCTTTGATATTTTGGTAATTCATATATTTTTCCTTTCTGCGGGGAATAACCGCCCTCGCTCGGTTTAATTGATAATAAAACTTTGCAAAAGTTCAATGCGATTTGTCATTTCTGCAACTCTGCCCTGCAAATCGTCAATGCTCATTTGTATTTCTTCTTTCGTTGTCGCCCAAAAGTAACCCTTTCCGTTTATTGAGCATATCGGCAAGTGGCGTTCAAACACAACTTTTCTTATGATTTTATGAATATCGTCCCGCTTTGTTTCATAGCCGTTGTGTTTTAAGATAGTCGCGATCTGTTTTGAGCTAATAACGTTTTGTTCGCCCTTATGTTGATAGACAGTACCAACTAATAAATTATCTCTTTCAAGTGTTTTAATTTGAGGTTTACCCGCCATATCTTAACTCCTTTCTACTATTCCGTACTTGTTTTCTATCTCCGCTATCTGTTCGGATAACTTTTTTTCGTCCGCTTCAAGTTCAGCCAACTGTTCCAAGAGCCTTTGCCTTTGGCAAGGAATGAGTTTTAGCCTACATTCAAGGTCATTCAAGCGTTGCAATTCAAAATACTTTTTGTCAGCATACACCGCCACACCGCCTTGCTCATTTACCACTACGGCTCTACACTTGTATTTTTCGCGGATATATTTTGCGCTTTCTCGTGCTTCGACTCTTTCATAGTTTCTAACCCAGCACCCCGTGAATTCAAGTCCCTCTGCCCGTGCCTGTCTTTCGTTCATTCTCAAGTCCTCTCTTTCTTTAGTGGGCGGTTAAAGTTCCGCTAACTTACTCAAACAAGCATATACAAACGCATTGTATAATTCTTCTGGAGTACACTCGCGCCAAGTTGATACTAATATAGAGCTATTTACACCCATATTGTTACATTCAATATCAAAGTTATAAAAAGTTTCACCTTGCAATTTTTCTTTGATTTTCGCGCATTGTGTTTCGGTGTAATAACTAAATGATATACAAGTTTTTTTCATTTTCTTTTTTTCCTTTCTCACGGACTTGTGACCGTTCCCTTTCGGGAGTGCATTACCACCGCCGTAGCGGTGTCACTCTGCATTTATTAGTGGACGGTTATTAACAAACCAATTCAAAGCGACTTCATTTTGTTTT
This sequence comes from Acutalibacteraceae bacterium, assembly GCA_045602525.1. Classification (GTDB taxonomy): domain Bacteria; phylum Bacillota; class Clostridia; order Oscillospirales; family Acutalibacteraceae; genus UBA737. The sequence goes on along the minus strand of JAZSBS010000048.1, from coordinate 21,377 downwards.
TGCAAATCCGATCTGCGATAATCTTTTGCTTCATCTTCAAAAAATGGTGATTGTCGATTGTGGCAAGCCGCTTTCTTTGGTGTAATGCCCCATACTGTAATGCGCTCGGTACAATTTACCGTCCACCTTAATTCCGTTCCACATAAACTTAACTTCCATTTGTTTGTTTCCTTTCGTTATTTGGGTTTATTTCCCTTTTCTGTGCTTTTATTATACTCTTTTTTGGGTACAATAAAAAGGTATATTTTGTAAATAAATTATGAACAAATTGTAAATACGGAAAAAGTTGCCCGCCGTGTTAAAGCCGTGCCATTTCAAAAGCAAAGGGCTTGCCCCTCTCACGCCTGTTTTAACGCCCTCTGGCGCGTTTTCTGTTTCGGGGCTTTGTATTTGCCCGCCCAAATAAAGAAAAGCGCACAGGCAAAGGAATTTCCCCGCCCGCGCGCTTATATTTACCCGTTCCAACGTGATTTTGTTGCTCGTACATCAATATGCGTAAATGTGCTATAAATACCTATACCGCCCTTGTTCTTCAAAAGTGTTTCCGCGTACTGAGCAACCTTTTTAGGCGTTACGCCCTTGATTTTAATATCAGCCGCCCGCCCGTATAAATGCTGTGAATATGTAGTGCCGCCGCAAGCCTTGTTCTTTGTCGGGGTACGGTACGCGGAAGTAATTGTAACGGATTTCCCGAAATGGTTTCTGATCTTCTGCAAAACGCTCACTAAATCGCTGTCAATGAAAATCGGGTCGCTCCCGTCAGTACAGGCAAACTCTCTTACTCTAAAATTGGTAGATACTTTCTTGTTCCCGTCTTTCGCTTTTGAATATGCCTTAATCATTGTTGTTTTCCCCCTCAAAAATCAATATTTGTTGCAAAAGATTGATAGTATAGTTGTAATAAAAAAGGGGGAAGCTTTTGACTTCCCCATATTGAATTATTTTGCTTCGGGCAATCCCGCAAGGCTGGTCGCTATTGAATAGATAGCGGCAACTACTGAAACAGATATGATATACTCCCAATCATTTTGGCTCATTGCTACGCCTATTGTCATAAGCGAAGCAAAAGTTTGTCCGAAAGTTCGGAGTGCCCTCACGCCCGCCGCTTTGAGCCACTTTTTTGTTTTCTCGTTCATATCAATTCCCCCTTAACTGTGATATTTGTGGATATCCTTTTCAATGCTTTTGATTTCGCCGTTAATGTGCTTTATCTCATTTTCAACAACGGGCATTCTTTTTGCGAAGTTGTTATGTTCCCGTACTTCGCGCGTAAGCTCTTCGATCTTGGTATCTGTAACAGCCTGTGCTACTTCAAGTTTTCGCTCTATGTTTCGATTTGACATAACACAAGTAATGATTACGCCGACCAAAGCCAAGCCCCCTGTGATTAAAGCTGATAATACTGCTTCACTCATATTCGCTCCTCTCTTTCTTATTTAATCAAGCGGAGCTAACAAGCACGCTACAGTTGCGCTACACGTTCCGCCCGCTGTATCGGAATAACCGATTACTGTTACATAATTGTTCGTGTATTCAATTGTCGGATTTGCGTTAAATCCACTGTGTTCGGTCACCCTTGGCTCTTCGACAACTCCAAGGGGTGAAAATGCAACCATAAACGAACATAAATAACCATTAGTTTCTGCAGTATTGCCTGCAATTCCCGTTCCTTTTTCAATTGTCTCAATTTTCCTTGTATACTTCGATAAAATATCATACTTGGCATTAAGTAACATACATTTATCATCAACTGTAGTTAATGCACTTTGTGTTACATAGTTACCCGCTATAATATTAATTGAGCCGTTTGTTTCAGATAGTTCCTTCTTGGTTGCATATTGTTGAAGTGACGATATCGTTGCATATTTTGAAAGTGATTTCATCTGCTCTCGCTGGAGTTCAGTTAAGGTCTTAAAGCTATCTCCGATCTCAAAACTTTTCTTAGTTTCATCGCAAATATCAATTGTTTGCTTTGATATTCTTGCAACATCGTCAATTCCCAATAACGAATTTTTGATAGGATAAGAATTAAAAATTTCAAAATCATCAACGTCTAAACCTATTAAAGATAGGTCAAGTGCTGTAATAGAATACTTAATTAATACCTTATTATTTTCTTTTAGCCAATTTTCGCCCGCAGTTTTAAGCTCCTCAACAGTTGTTATATCATCAAACTCTTTATATGCAGCGTGTATTCCATATTTTCTAATCGCTTCAGTATCGTCGATATAGATATTACCGTAAGACACTCCATTAATAATCGAAGCAATAGTCAAACGTTCTTCTGTGTCATTATTCAATTTAGCTCCAAGCGGAATTAATCTTGTTACAAAAGAGGACGGATCGTTTTCTTTTGTTATTGATTTCATATTTTTAGATATAGCAATTGCAGTCGTTTTCTCTGTACCTATCTTTTTAAGATAGTCAATATAAATTCCATCTTCTTCGACGCGAAAGCGAATTTCTCCGCCCAACTTTTCAATTAATTTCTTAGTCAACGTTTCCCAGGTGTTCTCGCGTTGTATACCTATATAAACGTTATTTCTCGGTGCAGTGACTCTGATCTCACCCACTTTGAAGTGTTTATCATATTCAATCATCTTATTATGGGTCGTGATAATGTGAGTAAAAAGTTCCTCTACAGTCCAGTTTTTTTCTTCAACATACGTTTGAACACTATCACATAAGAAGCCAAAATAGCTCTCACAAGTCACCTCCCGCTTCAACAGTCCTTTGTCGCTCATTTGTATGGTAGAGTATAACACTCGTCCATAAAATTCATATTTTTCTTTTATAGTATTGTATACTGTTACAAACGTTTGAAAATCATTTAAATTATTAAAAGCGGGATTGTTCGGGAGAACGGAAAACGAAAAACTGTCAATCGTGTTTATTCCTTTTACAATCTGCCCGCTTGATAGTTTGATATTCTCGTTGTGTATTTCTGTTTCGGTTGATCCGTTTTTTATCTTGACAATGTACATTTAGAATACCTCTTCATAAAAGCTCAATTTTAATTTGACCGTTGCGCTTTCGCCATTTGATACAAGCATTTGCCAAGTACCTTTCGGAATGAATATAGTTCCGCCGTTATGCGCTTCTTCAGCTGAAATATCTTCGTTTGAAAGAAAGCTCACTCCAACGGTGTCAGCTCCCGTAATTTCGCACTTTGCCGAAACTCTATGGCTTGAATTATTTACTATATACAAGCTGTTCATTCCCCACCATCCAGTAACTCCCCCGATTTCAGTTTCGTTTGCTTCAACGGTTACTTCATAAACCTTCGGAAGATTTGCAATTTTGTAGGGATAAGCCAAGAATTTAACGGTTGCAGTTGTCTTGTCAAGTCCTTCGTCATCTTCAAAATCCATATCGTTATAAGTGCCTTTGAAATGATAATCGAGTATGAACGGATCGTGAATATCCTCATCTTTGATATTCATAATCCAATCAGCAAATTTGAGCTTCAATTCTTCCAAGAGTTCGGGATTGTCCGCTATAATCTCAAAGATATATTCAAGCTCTCTTTCTTCCCAATACACTTCTCCGTTAATGTCGGAAAAGTCATAGGTTTTATTGGAAAAAGGTACGGTTTCTTTGATTTGCTTTTTAGCGGGCATTTTGATTTTTCGGTTTGCAAGCGAAGCCATAAAATCGTCAAAAGATGATTTATCGCCTATTGTGAGTTGATCTATCAAATAGGACATAGTTTCACTCCTTTCTTACTCCCCCTTGCTCAAAGATGAACAAGGGGAATTATTTTTCTTTATTCGCTTGTCAAAACAAGTGATTTAAGTAAATGTGATAGATTGCTAAAGCTCCATAGACTGCTAAAAGCACCCAAGAGCCGATTTTGCATATCTTCATATCTCTATACCGATACATTACGAAAAGCCAAAAGGTAACAAGTAAAATCTTCATTATGAAGAACAGTATATCGTTTTGCAAAGCAAATCTCATAATTGGATTTGCTTCGACATCAACATCATACTTGTTCACAGCTCTTACTGTCATAATGTAGTCGAATAGGTTTAAGAGCCAAATTATAAATAGTTGTAGTTTCATAGATTTTTGTTAAACCATTCGTGAACAAACTCGCACATTTCCTCGGTTGTTATTCCGTAATCGCTCAATGCTTTTGGCACTTTTACCATAGGTTTTAGACAAACGTTTTTTATTAACCCGATGTTTTGATTTATGGAAATTAAAACAACAGAATTACACCAACGATAGTCGGGTGGTAGATTGTTTTCTGCACAACTTGCCACTTTGTAACCGTCAATTAAAATATCGTTACCATCAAGCACTGCATTTAGTCCTTTGTTTTGGAAATATTCCAACAGATCCTTAATCATCAAAACTGACAAAAATTCGGGGTACTTATCGTGTGAATAAATATGATTGATACCTATACTTCCTTTGGCGTGTACGATACAGCCCCCTGCTCCGCTACGGTTGTAATGTGGTATATTGTTTTTTATACAATAGTCAATATTACAATCATTTTCAAAGCCGTATGTTACCTCATCTTGCTGTTGAACAACTATTGTCAAGTGTTCTTTTTTGTCAGTTTTATATTTTTCTATGTTATTGCAAAACTCTTTAATTGTTTCCATTATTACCACTCACCCCCGTCTAATTTATATACATTGACTGTTGTATATTGGTCAACAAAAGACAACGATGCGTTTTTAATAACCGTATTGTCCGTATAGACATTGTGGGTTCGTGAAGTTTTTGAACTGCCTTTACCCAAAAAGGTTGTTGTATCGAATAAAACTTCCGTATCTTCACCATACGCATTAAAGTAGATATTTGAAGTACCCGAAAATGGTTCTATTGTACATAAAGCAACCAGCTTGTTGGTATTAATGTAAATGTCATCAATACCAGTACCCAACGCAGTATCACCAATGCTCGTTACATTTTTAGGAATTGTTATAGTTTTTGAAGTCATCATTAAACCACCAAATGCACCCTCACCAATACTTATTACAGTATCAGGCATTTTTACGCTATATAATGTGGTAATATTATAGAACGCATTGTTGCCGATTTTTTCTACACCATTACCAATAATCAACCGAACATCTTCTTTATTGAATTCTTCCTTTTTGAGAATTACTGATGGCGAAGAAGTTTCTGCAGTGTTGGTTGTATAATCCGTTTCAACATCCAAACCGTACTCATTAACCAAAGTGTCCCAACTTGCTAACCGTACTCCGTCAGCATCAAATAAGCCATCCAAAGCAGGTTGTTCAGGTTCGCTCGGTTCAATATATTCCGTTGTTTGTAACTTTCTCCATCTTCTACCGTTACTTGTTATTGCTACTGCTCCCAAGTACAAGCGAGTGAATTTTCTTGTCGGTGTTGTAGGTTGTTCTTCCTCGCCACCGCTTATCAGCATAAAATGCGTTTCAAGCCAATTTATGAGATTTGGATTTGTAAGGTCAGTTCCCTCACTACCAAACTCAATATACTCGAAATTAATAATCCCAAAAGCAACCGCAAACATCTGACTACCATTGGTCGCATCATTGTCAGCATTGTTTGATAGCCATAATCCGAGAGCATCCATTTCTCCTGCATTAACCCATTTCAAATATGATGAATATGCGTTTGTTGTACCGCCCCTACGAACTTCAACATTATATGCGAAAAAGGCATCAGAATCGGGAAGGTTATCGAGATTAATTTCCCAAACGGTATTTCTTAAATTCGTTACTGACATTTAATCACCGCCCTTAGTCAACAATCCAAAACTCAATGTGTGCAGAGTTTGAAGTCGGATATACCTTCATTGTTTTTCCGTCTATGGTATAAGTACAATCGGTAGTAGAATTAACCTCAAAACCTTCTTCGGTGGTTGTTAAATAAACATACTCATTAACACCCTCTAATGTTATAGTTCCGTACTCCATACTGTTTTCGGCAACTTCTTCATCTATTCCATAGTTACAAGCATAAGAACTATTATTGAATAATGATACAGTAAATCCACTCACTGTTTCCTCTACCACATAATAAGCTCCGTTTTCATAAGTGTCCGTTGTTTCGCCTACATACTGATAAACCGAGCCGACCTCTGCTGTGTCAAGTAAAGCGGTCATTTCTTCTTCGGTGGCGATTTCTTGTGGCTTTGGTGAACTTCCTGCAACATTGACATCAACCTCTGCTTTATCAGTTACAGGGTATGTTCCGTTCTCTGTAATTTCAAGAGTTCCATAGGGTTGAATATAGTTGCACCAAGAACCATCTATATACTTATGATAAGATGTAGTGAGAAGCACATAATAACCATCCGAAGTTATTTGTGAGATGTCATTGATAACTCCGTGATATGGAGTCAATTGTTCTCCTATTGATATCCATTCGTAGCCGCCATTATCATCGCTTCTATACCAAAAAGCAGTGTTTTCATCTTCTACATAATACCAATGACACGTCCCATTCAATGGGTCTGACACTTGAACATTGTCCGTTGGCTTTGTTGGAACATAGTAATAATTCACAAACCCGTCTACCCATACGTAATCATAAGGATAGACTACGGATGAATTTACCATAATTATGTCTGCAAATATTGTTTTTCTATATATTGACTCTGCATCAATATTCTCAGTTGGTAATTCGAAAATATCGATAACAGTGGGAACATCAACAACTGCCTTTGCCTTGCCCGATACATCGTGTTCACCATTAGTGTTAAGGTTTGCTGTACCGCTGGGAATTACATATTTATCGGGAATAGGGTTTACTGTCGCCTTTGATATATAGTCAGCATTTTTGGGTGTGATTTCTTGTGTTTCCTTTGTAGGCGTTACTGTGATTTCCTCAGTCGTGGGAACGGGAATATCTTTTTCATAAATCAATTCTTCCCATACGCCCTCAATATTTTGATAATACTGATTTGCAACCTTGTAAATAGCTCCCTCGTCAATATTCTCCGTTGGCAATTCGCTAACCGTAATAACGTGTTCGCCCGAACATTCTTCGGGAGTGGTCGGCTCATTAAATGAGCCAACCAATTGTAATTTGGGCGTATTAGCGGTAGCTACGCCCGACTGTAATTGTATTTTTGTAGTAGCCATAAAGCCACCACCTTTCTTAGATTAAAGAAGTGAGGAAGTCCAAGGGATTGTACCCTCAGCATCTTCGTACCAGTTGCCGTTGATGTAATACTTGCCTATATATTCGGGGTCGTTCACGGGAACAGCTATAACTGTGTCCGATACTGTGTGCGGCGTAGAAGTGCTTATAAACTCAACGCACATCTTTGTTGCGGAGTCGATAAGCGCATAATTGTAAGCATAATTCATTGACATATTAGTAAATCTCCTTGTAAGTAAAATATCTCATCAAATAAAGGTTTCCGCTTTCATTCGTAATGCCCAAATTGATATGTTTGTTTTCGCTGTCTTTTGTTACAGTAGCAAGAAGCTCCGTGGAGTTAACAGCATATACTCCGTCATTGATAACCACTTTTTCCGTTGCGACACTCTCCGCAATACTGGAATTAAAGGGACAAATCAATATCTGTAATTTTGTAAAATCGTACTTGTCATCTTCTGATAACATTGTTATAACGAACGGATTTCCGCTTGTAATTAAGCAATACCCTTCGCTCGTTACATAGCTGGGAATAACTTTTGTTCCCGTCTTTGCTCCAAGATCGGAAACAAATTTCTTGCCCTCTCGAACATCATTCTCAGTAGCATCGAAACACGTTTCTTGTGATACAAGAGCGGCTACGGTTTCGTTTCCATTCTCATCTACAAGAATATAAGTCTTCGGTACATAGTCCGCCGCCTTTTGTGTCAAGCTGTCAAAAGGCTCGTTGAAACTCGCTTCTTCGCCTTTGGCTACAAGCCTGTCCGAAAGATTTTTCTTGCTCTTAAGGAGCTTTTCCAATAGTTCAAGCGTTCTGTCAAGTCCTGTACTCATTTTCAAGCTCCTTCCACAAGTTCTTCAAGGATAGCGTTTATTTTGTCAATACGTTCATCAACGCTATTTTTCCACGCTTCCAAAAGGTCGGGGTTTTCTTCAATCATTGTTTCGGTGTTGTTTATTCCCGCTTCAACCGAAAGAATTGAGCAAACGCCCGTGTGCCAATCGTAGTCAATTACTTCACCCGTAAGGCAAGCAAAGCGGATTGAGAATTTCAAAGCTCCGACATAACTTGTAGCGTTTCTTGACAAGAGCCAGCTAAATATTGCTATATCGTCAGTTGCAGGGCTTAACGCCACATCGCTGACAGGATAAATATCTTCATTCTGTCCGTTGATGTAGTGGATTTCCACTTTATCGCACAAGGTCATATCGTGTCCGTCAATAAAGCGGGGGATTTCAAAAGTTACCCTCTCGGAGTTATGGTCGTACTGAATAACTTTTGACTTTGTTCCTTGATTTGTAATTGCCCTTGTTATCGGGTCAATCACAAAATGCAAGTCGGTATCATATACGCTGTGTATGTGTGCCATAATCTCCCCCCCTTATTCAAAAATACCAAGTTCACGACAACGCTTGTAAATGAGGTTTCCAATAACCGTTTTTGTAGCGGAAGTATAGTGAACACTATCCGCAAGCAATTGAGGCGGAACAGTTCCCGTTTCCATAGCCGCAAGGTCATTAGCTGTTGCGGTAAGTCCTGCGTCGTCAAGACCATATTTTGAAAGATATTCTCTCAAACTGATAAAATATCGTCCAAATGCTTTCTTCATCGCCTTTTCGTAACTTGCGCGCGTTGCTTCGCTTCCCGAAGATAAGCCGAGAATAATTGTGTGCTTTGCTTTAGCGTGATTAATCATAAGACGGTGCAAGTTCACAAGCTCGTCATTGTCCGCGCCATAACCACCGTTTTGTCCCATAAAAATTATCATCAAATGAGGTGAGTTCTTTTCACGGTCAAACGCTGTTGTCAATGCTGTCGGTCTATTGATTACGGTTTCTTCGCCCGCTACGGAGCGGGTAAATGTCCAAGTTCCCGTTGTGTCATTATAGGAGCTTCCTGTCCATTTCAAAGTACCTTCAATATCTCCGATCTTTACGGGGTTTACGTGAGAGCTTCCACCTTGAAGCAAAGGCATAACATTATAGCCTAACGCTGTTGTAAATGGGTTGTCATAGGTCGCTATCGTAATAGGCTCAACTCCAGCGGGGATAGTAATATCATTTACTACAATCGGGTCTGCGCCCTGCCTTGAGACAATAGCACGGACGCTTTCTCCACCTGTTCCAGCATTATATACGGGAATTTCGGAAAGACTTGCAACCTTATCAGTCCAGCCCGCTTGAGCTGTCAAGCTATCGCCCCAGCAAGTGATATATTTATCAGCTTTCGTCAAGCACGCTTCCAATAATCCAAGAAGGGTATCTCCGTGAAGTAAATACATTTCGAGCGTACCAAGTTCGCCATAATCAAAACTATTATTTGACGAAGCCAAGCCATACAATCCAATATAGCGATATTGAGAATGTCCTTCGTTTGAATATCCGCCACTCGTTAGTCTTATGAGATTATAGCCAGCTATTATTTCTATGCTTTGAGAAATTATCGTTGTACCACCCCACGCAGGCGTATAACTTGCAGATAATTGAGCAGAAAATTCTTTATCAGATTTTACAAGCAACATATAGCCCTTATCAGTCCACGAATTAAATACCGATATTGGACTGACTAACTTGCCGAAAATACCAAATGATGTTCCGCCTTCGTGTTGAATAGTCTTGTATTTGTCAAGATCAGTTAAATTATATTGAGGTGCGTCAAGAGTTATGTTGTGAGCGGTTGTTCCACCTCGATAGAAATAAAACTGGTCAAAAAGCAGAGGTTGTAATGGATTTGTTCTGTCTCCACTTTGCAATAGTGCTTTCAACGGTTTTCTTACTGCTTCTCCCGCACTTCCGTAGATTTCACCATTTGCACCCACTCGTATATCTACCAATTCTGTATTTCCGTCAGTGTCGTTATTGTGAGTAATAATGTTATTAATCTGCGATATTGCGGTTAACATCTGCTGATATACGCTTGGTGTAGGATCGGATATAATCACGGTAGGCGTTCCGTCCAATACCTTTACTGCTAACACGGTTGAGGTCTTAACCGCTCCCGTAGAAAGAACGCCCTTGACTGTGATATATAACTTTGCTTCTTCCGCCAGCACTTCTTGAGGAATAAGACAGTAGCCGTCCGAAAGTATAACCTCATAGGGCAAGGGATTTTTTGAAGTATAGAAAACTGCGCTTTTTACGGTATCGTCCCAAGAGCTATCAAAAGCAACATAAAGGCGCACCATATTTATATTGTTTCGTGCAATTTTCGGTAAAATTGTTGCAACTAAAACTTGGTCGTTTGTAGCCGCATAAATTGTTGTCATTTGTGTTTTCTCCTTTCATTAAAGAGATAATCCACGCTCTGCAAGTTTGGCGCGGAAACCGCTCACGCTGTCGGTATCACCCGCCGTTGCAAGCGCAAATTGTCTGCCATTGATACTCAGTTCAATCGGGCGATTTGCCAAGTCTTCAATAGCGTTTGTCAGCGATTGGATGTCGTAAGCGCGTACTGACCTATCAACAGCACTTTGTATCATCGTCATAATGGTATTTGTGCCGCCTATCATCTCGCTTCCAGCTTCTCCACCGCCTAAATACCTACCGTTTGAATAACCGAATATTGTCGGGCTATTCAAAATCATAGGGCTTGACATCGCCTTTTTGTACCACTCTATTGAGAGTTTCGGAACGCTGGGCGGGTCAAGGCTGAATTTGCCCGTAATCTTAAAATGCGGCATTTTTATATTCGGGAATTTCAATTTTAAGTTGTTGAAAAAGCCCTTCACCTTATCAATCGCTGTTTTGAACGGTTTGGTAATAGTGTCTGTTACCTTCGCAAAGGTGCTTTTTATCTTTGAAAAAATATTGCTAAAAAAGCTCGTCACGCTCGACCAAGCGTTTTGCACTCCGTTTTTCGCGGCTGAAAACTTCTCCTTAAACCAACTGCCCACATTGGAAAACACCGATTTCGTTCCGCTCCAAATTTTTGAGAAAAAGCCCTTAACACTCGACCAAGCGTTTTGTACTCCGTTTTTCGCCGCCGTGAATTTCTGCGAAAACCATTGACCGACAGGCGCAAAGACATTTTTCACCCCGTTCCAAATTCCCGCAAAGAAATTTTTGATAGTTGAAAAAATATTTTTGATAGCCTGTACCGCGGATTTTATTTTCGACTTTATCCACTCAAAAGCGGCAAACACGTATTGCTTGCAGTTTTCCCATATAAAACGGAAAGGCAAGGTAATAATGTCAAACGCGGCTTTGATTACTGAGCCGATAAACATAAACGCGACTTTTACCGCATTTACGATATTATTCCATATATTAACAACCGACTGCCAAAGATTTGTGAAGAAGTTCACAACGGGCTGTATGACATTAGTATTAATCCAGTTTCCGATACTCGAAAACAGATTACATATCCAATCCCACGCCGTTTTTATCGCGCCCCAAATAGCACTCGCCGCGTTTTTCACAGCCGCCGTTATTTCGTCCCAATAAGCGACCATAATAACGATAACCGCGATAACCGCAACGATAGCCGCGACAATCCAAGTCAAGGGGCAAGCCCATAACGCCGTATTTGCCAGCGTTTGAGCAACGGTATATACGCCCCACGCTATCGCTATTGCTCCTATCGCAACGCTCAAAACCGTTACAGCTACGGCAACGGCTTTCAATAAGGCGGGGTGTTCCGCGAAGAAGCCCGCGACTTTCTGAACAACGGGGAGTATGCCCGAAAGCATTTCGTTTTTCATTCCTTGCCAAGCGGTTGTAACAGGCTCAATCGCATCTGCCATTTCGTTTTGAACAAGGATATTTTCGGCGGTTGCATCTTTCGCCGCTGTCTGCGATCCCGATGCTTTATCGTAACTTTGCGCCGCATCTCCATACAAGGCGGTGAGCGTTTCCGTGATAAGAGCCTGTCGCTCTTGCTCCGTGGTACAACCCTTTAATGCTTCGTTGAAAGCATCTTCGGCGGTTGTTACATCTTCCGACATATAGTCCGCGAACATCGTTGCCGCTTCGCTCGACCAGTTCAAAGCATCTGCAAGAACGCCCGTAACTTTTCCCGTCTTTGCGGTTTCGTTGCTGGCTTCTGCCAAGCCCTCAACGGGCAAGCTGTCTTGATACTGTCCCCAAATGCCCTTTGTGATTGTTACCCAAGAAGACAAGTCCTCTTGATTTTTGGACATTTTGGAAATAAGGTTAGCGGCTTCAACAGCTCTGTCATCTTCGCCGAATATCTTGTACAGCTCTTTCCAAGTGTCCGTTGCTTCCTGTGTGGTAAAGCCCGCTGACTCAAACGATGTTTCAAGCGTTGCCATATCTTGCCGCAACTCTCGCGTTGCTTCGGGCAATTCTGCAAGGTAACTGATAAACTCGCTTACTTTGCCAATCGCCATTTGAATAGCGTTTGAAGCCAAATCCGCGATAGCACCCTTTGCAACGGTGAAGCCGTCCTCGGTATTAGCGGCGGCATCGCCCACATCGTCAAGGCTCTTGTCGAGTTCGTCCGCCCTTTTTTTCGCGTTTGAAAATTCGGTCTTGCTCTCTTTAAGTTCGCCCGATAAATCCTCAATTTTCCTTGCGAGTTTTTTCGCTTCATCGGAAGTATCGCCGTACTTCAAAGCCACTTCCACGTACTCTTCTTTGAGCCGCGAAAGTTCGCTCTGCTGTTCATCGATTTTGTCCGTCAGCTTCGCCGTTGCGCTTTCCGCTTTGCCAGCGGCGCGCCGTTGGTCTGTAAGCTCTTGATTACATTTTGCAATCGCCTGTCTTACTCTTTCTTCGGCTGTTTGAGCGTTTGCAAGCTGTGTTTTCAGCTTGGTTACTTCGGTTGAGTTCTCGCCGAAAATCTCTACCGCCTTTTGTACCTTTTGCGATAACGCTTCGGTCTTGCTCTCGGAAGCCTTTAACTGAGTTTCAAGCAAGCTGTGCTGTTTTTCGAGTGCTTCAACGGAAGCCCCCGTATTCTTCATTTGAGTTTCGTTCAGCTTGAGTTCTGCCCGTAATTGGGACATCTCGTCATTTGCCTGTTTGATCGCCTTGTTAAATTCGCCTGTTTCAGCCGTAAATTTTATTTTTGCTTCATTTTTTGCCATAAATTTTTATCACCTCTTTTGGCGGCTGGATTTTTCTCTTTCTCTGTCGAGAACATAATTCAACCAACCGTCATAGGCGGTCTTGTTCTCGACTACCCCCAGCAAAAAGGCATAATCCGCATACCAGAATATGTCTTCGGGTATTTCAAGAATTAATACATAATAAGTGTAATAATCCTCTATATCCTCTAACTTAAATTCGGGTGGTTTTATGGTCTGCTTCCGCGAGTGTGTTCTTAATTTGAACGGTCTGCGGAAGCCCTCTGTTTTTTTGGGGTTGTCATCGCCTGCAATGCATCCATAAGAGCCTGCCTGTCTGTTCCGCACTTCTCAATGAATTCATCTTCCGTCAAGAGATTTTCGCTGTCCATATTGGCGCAAACATACGCGGCGTAAAGCACAGCCAGCGTGTCAAATTCATCTTTACCGCCGTTTGCCAAAATGCTTTGACAGCGGGTGTAAAGATTTTTATTTTTGCTCGAAAGGCGTTTGAGCTGAATAAACGCGAGTGTCATCTGACAAGTCGAGCCGTCATAAAATTCAAATGTGTATTTTGTAGCAAGTGCTGTTTTATCCATTTTTTATCTCCTTTTTTATACGGGGTGCTATCTCGGACAGCACCCCCTATTCATTATTCAGCGGTCTTTTTCCCCTTGACTTCTTCCACAAGAGAAGAGTCAGCCTTGCGAATTTCCTCAAATCTCTCTTTGGAGATAATAAGGATTTTGCCCTTTTCGTGATATTCGTGGGTATTCTTATCACGGAATTTCTTCAAAACTTTTACTTTCATTTCAAAGTCCCCCTTTCAATTACGCTGTTACAACCGACTGTACAAGCGCGGGTGTAAACGCGGTCATCCATTGCGCCTTTACATCTTCGTCCTTGAGTTCGTCTGCGGTTGCTTCATACAAGCCGTTGCCGTACTCATCGGGATTTACGGACACTTCAAGTTCAAGTTCTGCAACCTCTTCCGCACCGTTCTCGATCTTACGGACAATGCCTGTCTTTACGACACAGTTAGGATAAGCCTTGTACTTCTCTTCTCCGTCTTCGTCCGTAACGTGAGCCGTTGCGGAGAAAGCCTTGTGAACAGAGTTTCGTCCGTATGCCTTAACACCCGCAATAAGAGTATCAAGTGTCATTCCGTAGAATTCTGTGTACAACGCCCAAGCGATATGCGCTGTGATTTTCAGCGTACCCTTGCCCGTGCCTTTTACGATCTCTTTGGCTACAACTCCGCGACAGAGCTTTGAAATCACCTTTGACTCCATTTCCTCTTCACAAGAGCCGATACATTTAATGTTCCGATACTCTTCCGCGTTGGCAAATTTAATGCCAAGCTGGTCGAGTTCGTACTCTGAGCCATTCCAAGCCATAGTTTTTTCACTCCTTTTTTAATTATTTGGTAATAGTCGGTGATACATCTTATCGACAATATCACCCATAGCGGCTTCGCCGCCTTTTTCAAAAAATTGCTGATTGCCTACGTGCCGCCTTGTATTTGTGCCGTCATTGGGGAAATACAAGTATTGATATTTCTTCGCCGTTGTTACTGTTTCCGACAAGTTCCCGTGCAAATTTCGCATTGATTTAGCTGTTTTTGCGGCGGGTGCTTTGCCTTTCCAAGTCTTGCCCGAAACGGGAATTAAACGCCTTATCTCTTCCTGCGCTCTTTCTCCCGCGTAATTGTGCAAAACTTCGTTTATCGCTTCTTCGGCATCGCCCGCGTAGTTCGCGAGTGTTTCTTGCAAATTATCAAATTCAAGAGCTTCGAGTTTTAACATTTTCTTGCCCTCACAAAATGCAACACCAGCATTTCAACAACTGTGTTTGTGTTCGGTTTACGTATGTATTCATAATCCCCGCCCTCATCCGAAAGCCTTATGCCGTGAATTTCTTGCATTTTTGCAATAACTTCAAGGTCAATGCCTTCGGGTACAAAGTTTTCGCGTACTATGCCGACATCGTAGCCGTCAGCGTAACCCGTCTTACTGCCCGTTGGCTTGAATTTAGTACGACCAAAAACAATATAATTCCACTCGGTTTCGTTGACTTCCTTATCTGCCATACCGTAGTACACTTTCGGGTCGATTTCTTCCAACTTGTTTTTAATATCATCAAGTATCAAGTTTTCGCACCCCCTCTAAGTAAAGCCACATTTCCGTGCGGGTTTTGTCCACATACGAAACATCGTATAAGTAATTATTGATAACCGCTTTACACTTGTTATCTACCCCGTCAAAATAGCGTGTGCGGACTTTCAGCGTAAGCGCAAAGCCCATTTGCTCCGCAAAGTCAATATCTTGTTCGCGCCTTGAGGACTCTTCAAAAGCGAGTTTCACAACAAAATCCAAGTCATCATACGCGGAAACATTTTGCTTTGCCGCAAAGTCCGTCCGTCTTGGCTTCTCTCGGTATATCGAAATAACGCCGTCATTGTATCTGCTGAATTTTGGTTTACTCACTTTCAGTTCCCTCCGAATGCTGCGCGACTTCGTGCCTTGCTCTAACTCGCGCTATCATCTTTTCGTAGTTGTCTTCCCACTCATTCAAAGCGTGATTAAACTCATAAAGGCAATAAGCAAGAAACAGCGTATTTTCCGCTCCCGACACGCTAAAATCAAAATCGTTGTCGGTTATCCCCAATCTGTGGATTAAGTCGGGGATAGCCGCGTTGATAATGTCTTTTACTCGCGCGTTGGTTTCGTCATCTTCCCAAGTGATGTTCAGTTTTCGTTTTACTTGTTCAAAAAGCGTTTCCGTCATTGCTCATCACCTCACAAGATAAATTACGCGGTTACTACTTCATTTTTAACTGTGATATATGCGGGCTCAAGACCGCTAATATCAAGGTAAAGAGCGGAAGTGTTGTCGAACGCTCTACCCATACCGTACTGTTTAATCTTGAATACTCTCTGGTCTTCAAGGAATTTGTATTCATCGGAATACTCGATTACGCCGTTCTTATTGCCGCCCATACCGAGGAAATACTCAGAGGGAAGGAACATAACAGCCTTGCCGTCTTCAACAGCGTTGGAAACGATAACCTCTGTTGCGAAGGGGAAGAGGTTGTTTACATAGCCGCCCGCTGTATTGAGAACGGTTGTTGCGGGCATAACCTTTGTAAGATAGTCGGTCATATTGCAAATAAGGACAACCTTATTAAACTTTCTCTGCTTGCCCGCTTCGGTTGTTGCAAGTTTAGCAACAAGCGCGCCGTAGGAAGCGGGAGTAAAGTCTGTTACAACTTCAAGTGTCTTTGCGGGGTAGCCCGTAGAGGAGCTTACATCAACGCCCTCGTGGATATCTCTGATAAGACCGATAGGCTCGTTCTTACCTGTACCCGCTACGATAGCAAGCTCCAAACCGCCCATAATTGCTTCTGCAAGCACCGTGCGAATATAACCGTCAAGGAATGAAGGACCGAGGTCGAGCATACCCTGTTCAATTACCGCGTAAGCGGAGAGCTTGTTCTGGTTGATGTCGATTGTCTTGAATGAAGACTGAATTTCCTTTACGATCTCGGCTGTGATTGTACCCCATACAGCAAGCTGTGTGCTGTGGTCGTTCAAAATCCACTTTGTGATGTAGCCAACGTGCTGGAATGTGATTGCCTTGAGCAAGGGGTGTTCTTCCTTGAGGTTTTTGTAAACATCCTCAACGATAGTTGTAGGCATAAGGTCTTCTTCGTTTTCGCTACCGATAATAGCGGTAAATGCCTGTTTGGGGTCAGCACTTCTGAGGGCTGTGATAACTTTCTGATACCACTTTGTTTCCTTGCTTGTAAGCTGTCTATAACCGCGCTGTGCAAGTACCGCGCTGTCGTTAGCTTCGATAAGCTCCTCATAGTCTGCCTTTACTTTTGCGGCAACGTTCTCACAAAGATGATCCATTGCCTGTGCCATAGCGTTTTCATCGCCGCCCTTAATAGCTTCAATGATTTTCTTTACGCTTTCTTCTCTCTCTGCAAATTTAATCATTTTTCTTTTACCTCCTAAATTCTAAAAATTGCATTGAAAAACATATTGATTTTTTGTGAGGTTTTTTCCTCTTCGTCCTCGGTATCTTCGGGGTTTTCTTCGTCCTCATCCTCGGTGTTATCCTCGGTTTCGTCCGTTGTTTCTTCCTCAGTTTCCTCGTCCGTGTCCTTATCGGTGTTCGGCTTCTCTTCTTCGTCCGTGTCTTCGTCCTGTGTTTCCTGTCGGTGCTTTTTGATAATCTCAAGCAATGACATTTTCGCGCTTTGGCTGGCGGCTTTCTTTCCCGCCTTTTCAATGCCTGTCGCAAAACCGTATTCAAGAGCTTCATCGGGCAAAATCCAAGTTTCCTTATCCATAAGGGCTTTGATTTCTTCTTCACTCAATGTCGAGTGCGCTTTATAGGCGATTACACTTGCCTGTGTAATCTTTTCGAGGTCATCAGCCAGCTTTCTCAACTGCTCCGCGTTGCCGTCTCCCCAGCTCCAAGCGTTATGTATCATAAGCAAAGATGACTCGTTCATAATTCGTTCATCTCCCGCCATAAAGATAACGGAAGCAATAGAAGCGGCAAAGCCGTCACAGTATGTGATAACCTTTGCTTTGTGTCGCTTGAGCGCGTTATAAATCGCCAAGCCCTCGGCAACCTCTCCGCCGTAGGAATTGATATAAACATTTATCTTTGATACATCTTCCAAGCCGTCAAGCATCGCGGTAAGGCTTTTCGCCGTGGGCGCGGTATCTTCAAACGGGTAAGAACAAATATCGCCGTAAATATTTATATTGACTTCCTGTCCGATCTTCTCCATTGAGTAATAGTTCTTTCTCATTCCTGTTCACCCCCTTTCTCACCTGTTAAAACTCTTTCAGCAAGTTCATAGTTTTTGGTTATAAAATGACTTGTGCTGAAGTCGGTGTTAAGAGGTTTCAGCTTAACTCTCGGTCTCAATTCGTCAATGCTTGCAAG
This sequence comes from Acutalibacteraceae bacterium, assembly GCA_045602525.1. Lineage (GTDB taxonomy): Bacteria > Bacillota > Clostridia > Oscillospirales > Acutalibacteraceae > UBA737. The sequence continues at coordinate 3,276 of JAZSBS010000048.1, read as the reverse complement.
TCCCGAAGCAATAGCTTTGTCCGCTTTGTCGGCAACTTCCAAAATATCAACGTACTTGATACAAGAGGTATCAACCTCAATGTAGCAACCTTTTTTCCACTCTTCGTATGTGTAACATTTGCGGGTAAATTCCTCGCTCAACATATCTGCCAACGGATCAATGCAAATCGACAAATACACTTTGACGATTTCGTCCATATTGGTTATGTTGCCAAGCATCATAGAGAGCGGAATTTTGAAAGCCTGCGCGGTTGTTTCAAAAATCTCTTTTCTTAAAGCGATAATGTCGCTTGAGTTTGTCGGCGTAGCTGTTGAAAATTCCTCAAGTATCTGCCCCTTGTACTGCTGATATACAGCATTATCATTTTCGATAAATGTTCTCAACTGCTCTTGGAGCATCTTCTTGTATTCTTCATTGAACGCCGTATCGCCCGTTTGTCCGCGATCGTGTATCAACCTGTATTTCTTGCCGTTGGTGCGCCTAAAGCTCGCCATAGCAAGTCCCATAAGTTCGCTATACTTATCGTTAAGCAAGTCAACCAATCTGCGCGTATGCTCATTGTCGAGCTTGAAGCGGAACACATCGCCCGCCTTGTGTTTGCCCTTCAACGGTTGCCCGTCAATCGTTATGTCTTCATAAACAAACTCTTTCAGCGGCTTTGTTTCATCACAAGAAAAAGTGTCCGCGCAATACAACATATCATTGTGCTTTACTACCAACGCTTCGCCGTCATAATAGTAACGCTCAATAAATTTGTTAATAAATTGGCTTGAATTTTCGTTGTGATTTGGCGATACGTTCAAGCGGTAATACAGCTTACCTTTTTTCTCTTCGCCGTTCTCGTATGTCTTTATCTCGCATTTACTCAAGGTATTTGCGATATACGATATAGCGATATGTAAAGCCATTTCGCGGAACGCCGTTTCGCTCATTACTTTGACAATCACGGCGGCAAACTCAGCGTTTGTCATTTTCTTTTCAAGAAAGCTAAACAGATTTAATCTTCTTCCCATAATCTCCCCCCTTTCACAAAAGCATTATTTCCACAGGTGGAATATCAAAAGTTTCGGGTAATTCGTCTTCTAATATCACGGCATTTACAAAAGCCATAAAGCCGTCAGTTTTTCGGCTCTTCGGCTCGATCTTACCGTACTTAAAATTATTGTTCGGTGCTGGCTCTAACTTTGTGTTGCGCGTAAACCAGCGCATCAAACTATCATCGCCCCAAATAATTTTGTTACTGATAAACATTGAGCTGATTTTTTGCACTACTTGCATAATGTCGGACGGACGGGTGAGCTTTACCTCTTTGTCTTTCGCATCGTAGCCGACTTCGCTCAACGCCCTTGACAGTACCGTGTATCGGTAACTATCAATAGCGATTTTCTCTATGATATAGTCACGCTGTTTCTCCCTTATCCAATCCGCAACGACTTGCGGGTTTATCTCCACATTATCAACGATTGTCAAATAACCTTTTTCAACCGCCTGTTGCAACGGGTATTTTATTCGGTGCTTATCATTTGAAGCCGTGCAAAACCAGCTATGATGAATGCCGTAATATTTTTCTCTATCTTTGAACAGCAAGAACGCTGATACAAAGTCGGTTGTTTTGGAAAAGTCTATACCGCATACACAAGACCGCCCTTTCAAGTCGGGAATTTCACCGTTTGTCTTCAAGATGTTTTCCCAGCTTGTAACCTCAGCATCTTTGTTGCCTTGAGGTCTATTCATTCGCTTTGTCATAAACGCGCCGTGAATGTTCGGGTCTTCTAAATACTCAGCATATTCTTTGTCAATCTCTTTTTTTAATGTCGGCAAATACGGTAAAGACGGATTTGCTTTTTCCCACAACTCTTTGTCGTGTACTTCCTCGTCTTCGTCAAGCTGACATATAAAGGGCAAAAATTCATTGTCGGGAATTTCGCCGTTAAGAATTTTCCTACTGCGCTTGAGAAGTTCGTCAAGAGGTCCTTCCCTTACATCTCCGTTTGTCGTTATGTAAATACGGCGCGGGTGCGGTTTCTTACCTAAGCCCGTTGTAAAAACGTTGATGTTTTCCCAATTCTCGTAGGCGTGTACTTCATCAAATACGACCATACCGCTTCGCAAACCGTCTTTGCCTTTGGCGTTGTTTGTTCTGAATTTGATTTTTGACCGCGTTTTAATATTCTGTATTTCCGTCTTATTCCAACGAAAATGCTTTTTGAATAGCTTGTTATATTTGGGGCTTTCGAGAATATCATAAATTTCGTCAAAAGATGTTTTTGCTTGATCCTCGCTCGTAGCACAAATATCAATATCGTAATAGGCAACCCCGTTAGTTTCGGTGATTAAGCAAAAACACACATACGACAGAAAGCCGTTCTTTCCAGCCCCTCGCCCCATTAAGGCAAACAGGTCGCTCCAGCGTGGCGTGCCGTCCCGCTTATACACACAAGCAAATAAAATAAAACAGAACACTTCCCACGGGAACAACTCAAACGGAAAGTATTTTTGATATGATAAATACTTTTCAATTTGAATTTCATCTACTCGCAAATCCTCGGTTGCGAATACATTTTTTACATACTCAATTAAGAGCTTTTGTTCGTTGCAAGATTTTCTTTCGCCGCTTTCGATTAAATCAATATACTCTTGGAGATGTGGGCTTATATTACAGCTCATCGTCCTCACCGTCTGGCGGTTGCGGTATTACCAATTTCAAGCGGCTGGTTATTGTCAACCCCAATTCTTTGGCACACGCCAAACATTGTTTGTGCGCCTTATCTTGCAAGTTCATTAAAACCGTTATATCTTCGCCCCGCTGTCTGCGGATAATCTTTTCAAGGAGCTTTATTAAGTCCTCTTGTGTTTCGCAGTTGTCGGCAAGGTCTTCAATAACTTCCCATTTGTGAACGGTGTTTGCTTTGTCAAGTACCTTTTTCACTTGCTTGCTGTACCCGATGTACAATTCTTTGGCTACAACAAACTGTGCCAATACATCAACATCAAGTTCGGTGAATATGTTAAGCGCAACGAGTTTTTCAGCGTAAGCGTTAAAGTCTTTTTTCTGCTTTGCTGTCAAGTAATCGGGCGGCTCTACATCAACAAACGGCACATCTAATTCGCTTTCCTTGCGCTCTTCGTATTCTTTTTTAGTTAAGTGCTTCTTGCCCTTAGCTTTTATAAGGTCAACGGGCTCTCTCGGTCTGCCAGCCATTTGTTTTTCACCACCTTTCAAATCTATTTAGGGAAAAATTTTTGTTTTGTCGAGAAGTCGGAGGCCAAGCGGT
>JAZSBS010000047.1:0-22941 GCA_045602525.1 Acutalibacteraceae bacterium | reverse complement strand
TGCTTTGTTACTACCGAGCCTATGAATATGCAGATTCAGCGCAATGTTGACAAAGAACTTTGCAATACCGCGCGTATTGGTCGCTCTGATATGGATAAAACAGTAGAACTCTCGCGCGATGGTTATTCCATCACGGCGACAAGTAAGGAAAACGGCTTTGCGGTTAACTATAATTTTTGTGATGATGCTGTTAATATCAGCATAAAAAGTGACAAAGACACAAGTTATGTGTTACCTATAGTAAGTCGGGCGGGCGATGACATCATCTTAAATGATAGTGAGGTTGTGTTTAACAATATGTTATCGGTATCGTTTGATAGTGAATATACCATAGACCCCGCTGATGAAAAACGTCATTTTCACCCAGTAGGAGGTTTTCAGTATAAGCATTTGACGTTCCCGGTAAGCGCCGAAAAAGCCTTAAATATCACAATAAAAATCAATAAATAAAAAGCAAAGACGAAATCTATTGATTTCGTCTTCTTTTTCGTCTTACCCTGTTTATATGTCGTTCGAAGTCGCCGCCGTTTATAAATTCGGCAAGTACAAGTTGATTGAAATAAGGTACACTACAAGAATAAAATGCTACAGTCTTATTATATGTTTCAACCAAATTTTCAGGCAACACCATATATGCAGTTCTTATCGATGGCGAAATGGTTTTTGAAAAGGTGTTTACGTATATAACGTTTTTGCCTTTTGACATAGAAAACACCGTTTCTTCTGCCTTTTTAAGTAATGTGAACTCTGACTCGTAATCGTCTTCAACGATAATCCTATTGTCGTGCTCAGACCAGCGAATGTATTCGCGCTTTTTAGAGGCAGTAGCACTGACGCGGCTTGGAAAACTGCGGTATGGGGTTATGTGCAGAACCGTGGCGGGTGTTTTGCTAAGGTCGGCACTCGAAATGCCGTCCTCCAAAAGCGGTAGAAACTGGGTTTTAACACCATTTGCACGGTATACCTTTGCAATTTTTGGATATGATGGGTATTCGAGAGCATAGATACGGTTTTTACCAAGCATCTGCACAATAAGTCCGTAAAGGTATTCACTACCTGCACCTATTACAATTTGCTTTGTTGTTACATCAATGCCGCGACTGCGCTTAAGGTAATCGCGTATTGCGGTTTTAAGCTCAACACTTCCGCTTGCTTCGCAACATCCGAAAATATCTTCGCCGTAATCACTTAACACACGGCGAACGGTTTTTGCGTAAACCGAAAATGGAAAATCACCGTTATGCTCAACGGTGTGCGTGTGTGCATGCAGTGTAGTTGACGCTTTGGCTGGGGCGATAAATGTGCTGTCGGGATTATAGCACACAAAATATCCACTGCGTTCGCGTGAGTCAATATACCCTTCTTCGTAAAGTAGGGAATATGCGTGCTCAATTGTGATTACACTTACATCTAATTCTTCTGCTAAAAGTCGTTTTGAGGGTAGCTTTGTATTGTGAGAATATATGCTATTTACAATATCATTTTTTATTTGCTCATAAATTTGCAGATATGCTTTACCGTTTTGTTTGTCTATTGTGTATTTCATCTGATATTACAAAAAACTCCTGTTTTGATTATTTTAATATTACCAAAACCATTATATACTTTACAACATAAATTTTCAAGAGGTGCAATCATTTATGCAAAAAAGAGTAGCGGCAATTCACGATATTTCTTGCTTTGGTAAGTGTTCGCTTACTGTGGCATTGCCTATAATTTCGGCGGCGGGTATTGAATGCGCAGGCATTCCGACTGCTGTGCTTTCTACCCATACTGGAGGGTTTTCTGGATACACCTTCCGTGACCTTACCGAAGACATTGTTCCTGTGGCAAATCATTGGAAAAAAGAGGGCCTTACGTTTGATGCAATATATACAGGGTATCTTGGTTCTGTTGAACAGATTGACCTTGTGTGTCAAGCGGTTGACACCTTTGGTACAAATGATACCCTGCTTATAGTTGATCCTGTTATGGCAGACCACGGAAGACTTTACGGCGGTTTCCCTGATAACTTTCCGAAAGAAATGGTGCGACTTTGTGCTAAGGCCGATATAATCACTCCCAATATTACCGAGGCGGCATTTATGACCGATATGCCGTATGTGGAGGCTCCGCACACCAAAGAATATATCGATGCTTTACTACAGCGACTTCGCAAAATTTCAAACGGTAAAATAGTGCTTACAGGGGTGAGCTTTAACGCGGGTGAAATCGGCGCGGCATGTCTTGACGGTGACAATCTTGAATATATTTTTACACCGCACGTTGATGCTGCATATCACGGCACGGGTGATATATTTACAAGCACACTTACCTGCGCCATTTTAAAGGGCAGGTCGCTTAAAGAGTCGGCGCTTATAGCAGCAAAGTACACTGCGGGCTGTATAAAACTTACCAAGGAGCAATACCCCGAAATGAAATACGGCGTAAACTTTGAGTCAGAAATACCTAATTTTTTAAAGCTGCTCGAAATTATATAAATCAACAGTGTAGGCAGTAACTAAACACAACGGTTTGTGTGGTTTGCAGTGAGAAATAAAGACCTTTCAGCACGGTATATGCCGTGCTGTTTTTACATATAGAAGAATAAAATTACCGATATTGTATGAAATAAAAAATTATCATCTTTACAGTAGAATCATGTCATTTATACTGTAAGGGGAATAATATAAGCGTACAATTACCTTGAAATTTATATTGTCATGTGGTAAAATTTAAAAGGGTGATATTTTGGGGAAATCTTCTTTAAAATTCAAGAAAATACTAAAATGCATAACGGGAATAAAAGACGTTTTAGTCAGAATTGGTTTGCTAAGGCAAAAAAGTAAAGAGTCACAAATTAAAACTTGTGAAAACGAAAAAAAGATAAACGAAACCAAAAATCATCTTAATGATAAGGTTAATTTGCTAAGTCAACAAATAAATGAAAATACAAATCAAAACGAAGGACAAGATACTTTTTTAAATGACACAATCAAGAACGAAAGTATGTGTACACGGCAATGTTTTATGATTAAGCGAATGAACAATTCTCCCATAAGGGTTGTTTTTCTTATTGAAGAATTAAGTCTTCTTAAAAATATGCTTTCTTTGATTGAAGAGATAAACAGCGACAAGCGTTTTGAAGCGATTATTGTAAGTCTGTGGTTTAAAGAATATCATAAAAATGGATATGACTACATTTGCGGTGACATACGTGGTGCTTTTGATGCAACAAAGTATAACATCCTTGAATCTTATAACAAAGAAACGGATGAATGGTTAGACCTTAAGTCTTTGGAACCTGACTATGTTTTCTTTTCGCGTCCATACGATTATTATAGAAAAGATAGTTATTTTATAAAAGAGGTTTCAAAATATGCTCGCACTTGCTATATACCATATGGTATACAGACGGTGGGCGGTGATATTGAAAAAATGGTATTGACGCCCGAATGTCAACATTTAAATTACTTCTTTTTAGATAACAAATTAAGGTATGACTTTGTTAATAATACTCTGGCTCAAACCGATTTTGCGCAATACGGGCGCGCGATTTATCTTGGATATCCGGGCATTGATATGCTGCTTAAAAACAAACAAATAAAAAGCGTCTGTGAAAACGAGTTTAAAATACTCTGGTTGCCGCGTTGGAACACCGACGAAGGAAATTGCCATTTCTTTGATTACAAGGACACCTTGGTTGATTTTTCCACCACTCAAGAAAACTGCAGTGTTATATTTAGACCACACCCCTTGTGCTTTAAGAATTTTCTAAATAAAGGCGAGATGTGTGAAGACGATATCAGGCTTTTAAGGGAACAATACAGCGCGCCAAACAGAATAGATGAAAACGACAGCTATTTGGATTCATTCCGAGAATCGTCTGTTCTGGTTGCAGATGAGACCTCTATGATTGCAGAATATTTCATAACGGGTAAGCCTATTGTTTTTTGTAAAAAACAAACTCATTTTTCTGCTTTAATGGAAAAGCTTGTTGAGGGTTGTTATGTTGTTGAAAACGAAGATGAGCTTGTTGAAATTCTAATAAAAATTAAAAATGGCGAAGATTCGTTAAAGGAAGTAAGAAAATCTATTACGGAAGAATATTTAACCGATTTTGGCGAAAGCGCAGCCATCAATATTAAAGAAGAATTGTTATCCGATTTTAATGCGGAATACCAATATAAGAAAAGGTGAAATTTGTGGTTGATAAGATTTTTTGCATGAGTTCTTATTTAGCTTTTAGATATATCGAGAAAGCTGATGTGAATTTTTATAAAGGCATTAATCATAAGAATGTATCCAAGCTTGATGACAGCCAAAAGGTGCCTGTAACAGATTGCTGTGATATAGATGTTGCAATAAAGAAAAGTTTTGACAAACTTAAGGGTAAAAAGTTAGGCCTTATGCTCAGCGGCGGCATGGATTCTGCTTGCCTTGCTTCGTATATGCGCGGTATGGATGCATATACCTTTCGTTTTCTGGGCGGCAATTTTGGGAAAGAGGAAACCCAAAGGGCAGAACGTTATGCCGAGTATTACGAAATGAATTTGCACTATGTAGATATAAATTGGGATTCTATGATAAGTTGTCTTGACCCCGTTTTAAAGGCAAAGGGAGCGCCGGTTCATTCTATAGAGCCGCAATTATATCAGGCGGCATTACAAGCAAAGAGTGACGGCGTAGAATGTCTTATAATCGGAGAAAGTGCTGATTTGATTTTTGGCGGAATGGACCAGCTGCTTGCAAAGGATTGGAATTTTGAGGATTTCAAGAACAGATATATATTTACACAGCCCGAGGCAGTTTTAAATCAACATAAAGATATTTCGTATCTTTTTGAGCGCTATCGCAAGGGCGAAAAAATAGACTTTCTAAGTTTTATGGATGATGTTTTTTCAATAGAATCTTCAAGCTCTTATTGGAACGCTTTTAATGCTGCCGGCATAGAATATTTTGACCCTTACTGTGAATTGGAAATGGCCGATGTGCTTGATTTAAACAGAGTAAGAAATGGCGACTCAAAGTATTTGATACGCGATTTATTCGCTAAAAAATATCCCGAAATACCAGTGCCCGAAAAGGTTCCGATGCCAAGGCCCGTCGATTATTATTTTAAAGACTGGCAAGGGCCCGAAAGGCCTGAATTTAAAAGGAATTTATCGATGGACAAGTTTACGGGAAATCAAAAATGGCAAATGTGGTGTTTGGAATATTTCCTTAATATGCATGAACCATTGGAGGGTATAAATTAATGAAAATAGGCTATACAACGGGTGTTTATGACCTTTTTCATATAGGCCATCTTAACCTGCTTAAACGTGCTAAAGAAAACTGCGATTATTTGATAGTTGGTGTTACGGTTGACGAACTTGTGAAATATAAACACAAAAAAGCAGTTATTCCTTTTAATGAAAGAAAGGCCATCGTTGATGCGATAAAATACGTTGATAAGGTTGTCCCGCAAACAACAATGGATAAAATGGCGGCGTATGAAGAGCTTAAGTTTGATATAATGTTTGTCGGAGACGACTGGAAAGGATCGGACAAATGGAATGAGCTTGAAAGGCAGTTTGAAAGTGTTGGGGTAGAGATTAAATATTTCCCTTATACAAAGGGCACATCTTCAACACTGCTCAATGAAGTTTTACTAAAGCTGCGCAACGAGTAAAAATACAGGTTCAAAAGGAAGGTATGTAAATGAATCCTAAAATCAGTGTGCTAATACCTGCTTATAATCATGAAAAATATTTAAAAGAAACGATAGACAGCGTATTAAATCAAACGTTTACAAATTTCGAGCTTTTAATTTATGATGATTGTTCTACCGATAGCAGTGCGCAAATTATTAAAAGTTATACCGACGAACGCATAACGGCAGTCTTTGCGAAAAAAAATGGCGAAACGGTAGCAGCATTAAATAAGCTTGTTGATATGGCTATGGGCGAATATATTGCAGTGCTTGGCTCAGATGATGTGTGGCTACCTGAGAAACTGCAGCAGCAATTAGATATTTTAGAAAGCAACCCCAAAATAGCCGCTAGCTTTACAAGGGCTGAAATAGTAGATGAAAACTCTAATATCATTAGGGAAGATGATGTATTTCCACTTGGCATTTTCGATTATGAAAATAAGGATAAATCAAAGATGCTTTTTGATTTTTTCATGAGCGGAAATCATCTTTGCCATTCAAGTGTTCTTATAAGAACAAGTGTGCATAGAGAAATCGGTCTGTATAATCCTTTATATAGACAGTTGCACGACCTTGATTTATGGATAAGAGTATTACTGAAATATAATATCCATATAAGTGATTCAAAATTGCTTAAATATAGATTTGTTCAAAATTATAATAATGTAAGCGCGGCAGTAGAAAGTAATAATATAAGACTTTTTAATGAGGCAAAGTCTATTATGCTGCAGTTGTTCAATAACATTAGCGATGACGATTTTATTAACGGTTTTAATGAACTGTTTAAGAATAAAGACTGTCGTGATCCAATTGCAATAGTTTGCGAAAAGTTTTTGATTCTTAAAGAAAAATCGCTTTGGGATACAAACTGCAAGACCTTGCCGTTAGACTTTATATCGGATAAATTAAGTGATCGCGTGGTTGCAAGATTAGAAGAAGATTATGATGTAACGATTAAGGATATTTATAATCTTACCGGTGATTTTTGTTCTAATTATCATTCGGATATTTATAACAATAATAAATTGACCGAGCAGCACGCTTCAAATTTGCAACTTTTGCTAAATCAGTCGAATGAAGCGAATATTATTTTATCTGATAAAAATACCAAATTAGCGCAAGAAAATGCTCAATTCGCAAACGAAAATAATAGACTAAATTCTGTCAATGAAGGCTTAGAAAAGCAAAATAATGAAATATTGTCATCTAATACATGGAAAATAGCAAGCAAGATAACTGCGATTATGTCAAAGTTGCTGTTTTGGAGGAAAAAACAATGAAAAACGATTTGTTTTCGGTGATTGTTTTACACTATAATCAACCAAAATATATATTAAAGGCGATAGATTCAGTTTTATGCCAAAACTATGCAAATATAGAGTTAATTATAACCGACGACGCATCTTCGGAAATTGATGAAGAAAAGATAAAAAATCATATAGAGAAAAACAAGAAAGAAAACATAAAAAATATAAGTTATGTATTCAACAGCGAAAACCTGGGCACCGTGAAAACAGTTAATAAAGCTGTTAAAAAATGCCAAGGAAAATATATTTTGTTTTTTGCTGCCGATGATTTGCTTTTTGATGAAAATGTTGTTTCTAATTATGCAAAGGCATTTAGTAAATGCGAAGATGATGTTTATATGATTTCTTCACAATGTCACATGATGGATATAAAGATGAAGAAGGAATTGCAGATTTTCGTTGATAAAGAAGAAGCTATTGCCTTTAATAAAATGACAGCAAAAGAGCAGTACAAACTATTTTGCGCAAAATGTTTTTTGGCTATGGGGTCTACTGCAATGCGTGCTGATATGTTCCAAAAATACGGATATTTCAGTGAAAATTATAAATATGTCGAAGATTGGTCTTATTTTCTTCACTTAACTCGCTTGGGTGGACTTATAAAATATTTTGATTTTGACGGTCTTCTTCACCGTGACGGCGGTATAAGTCATACAGCCTACAGTGAAAACACACCAAAGCACATATTGGGTTATCTGTATGATATTGCAAGAATATTTGAAATAGAAGTTTTACCATATGTAAAACAGTTTGAGCCCGAATTTATTATTCATATTATTAATAGATATACTGCTGAAAAAGGAAGTTATCTCAGAGCGGGCGGCAAGGAAAAAACATTCGGTAAAATAAAGATGTTTTCGTTATTTCCAAGTTTTTATGTTCAAAGTAAATTATTGCCGATAACAAGCAGTTGGGAATGGCTTTACAGAACTATCAGAGCAGCGGCTTGGGTATCTTTGGTTTATATAGGACTTTTAGCGGCATCTTTGGTGGCACCGTTTTCTCACTTGTTTGGAATATTATCTGTGGTGTTTTCGTTTGTTTTGTTAGCGTTAATAGCCACGTCATTCGGAATAATTGTGATTAAGCTTGGTTTAACGTCGTTGCGAAGCATAAAGAAATTTATAAATAAAATAAGGGGTGGTTGGAATTGAAGAATGTAAAGCCTTTACAGTTTTCAAAATTTTCCGATTCAACATATGGAAATCTAACGGCAGTAGAATGCGGCAAGGATATATCATTTGCTGTTAAAAGGGTTTATTATATTTACGACGTGCCCGACAAAACACGAAGAGGATTCCACTCCCACTACAATCTTCATCAGGCTTTGATTTGTGTGAAGGGTAGTGTGAAAATACTAACAAAAACACCGTACGAGGAACAAATATACGAGCTTAATGAAGCAAATAAGGGGTTATATATCGGTCCTATGGTATGGCGTGAGATGTATGATTTTTCAAGCGATGCTGTTTTGTTAGTTCTTGCAAGTGAGCTTTACGATGTGTCTGATTACATAAGGGATTACGCCAAGTATGAAAAGCTTGCTGTTGAATACTTTGTAAAAGAGGGTTAATATGAAAATACCGTTTTCAAAATTTGATAATATGCATTCTCCCATTAAGGATGAAATGATTAGTAAATTTTCAGAAATGTATGATAATGGTTGGTTTATTCAAGGTAGCGAATGCAAAGAGTTTGAAAAAGAGTTTGCTCAGTATTGCGGAGCTAAAAATTGCATTGGAGTAGGAAACGGACTTGATGCGATTTATCTTACCTTGCGGGCTCTGGAGATAGGTGATGGCGATGAGGTTATAATACCTTCAAACACATTTATTGCAACCGCCTTGGCTGTATCATATGCGGGCGCAACTCCTGTTATAGTAGATCCTGATGTTGTCACATATAATATGTGTGGCAAAGGATTAGAGGAAGCGCTAACGAGCAATACCAAGGCCGTTATCCCTGTTCATTTATACGGACAGGCTGCAGAAATGGACGAGGTAATGCAGTTTGCCAAAAAGCACAAATTATTTGTGATTGAAGATTGCGCTCAGGCGCACGGCGCATTATATAAGGGCAAAAAGGTCGGAACCTTTGGCGACGCGGGTTGCTTTAGTTTTTATCCGGGAAAGAATCTCGGTGCTCTTGGGGATGGAGGCGCGGTCATCAGTGATAACGACGAGCTTGCAGAAAAAATAAGAGCAATATCAAACTATGGTTCAAAGCAAAAATACAATCATATTTATATGGGTACTAACAGCCGTTTGGATGAAATTCAGGCAGGCTTTTTAAGAATTAAACTTAAACATCTCGATAAATATAACCTTGACCGCAATCGAATTGCTTCAAAATATTTAAATGGTATAAAAAATGATAAAATCAAGCTACCCGTTGTAGGTAACGACAGAACTCATATCTGGCATATTTTTGCGATAATGTGCGAATGCCGCGACGATCTTGAAAAGTATTTAAGTGAAAAGGGAATAGGGGTTGCAAGCCACTATCCAATATCTATTGCCGACCAAAAAGCATATAGTCAGTTAAATTTACCAAAGCTGCCGATAGCTCAAGAAATAGCAGCAAATGAACTCAGTCTACCTTTATATGTAGGTATGAGTGATGAAGAAATTGATTATGTTATCAATGCTATAAATGAATTTTAAGTGAGGTTTTTTATGAAATTAAGAAAACCATTGGAAAAGGATGCCGAGGGAATGCTTTCGTGGATGAAAAATCCAAAGACAGCTGAAATTTTTGCTACTGATTTTTCAAGTTTTACACTCGACAAGGTAAAAAACTTTATCAAAACAGCCAACGCCGATGAAAATAATCTGAATATGGTTTGTGTTGATGAATACGATAATTACCTTGGCACTGTCAGCTTGAAGAATATCGACAAAAAAGCTAAGAATGCCGAATATGCGATAAGCTTTTGTTATGAGTCGCAGGGCACCGGCGCTGCGGCGTTCGCCACAAAGGAGATTTTAAAATACGCTTTTGATAATTTAGGGCTTGAAAGGGTATATTTAAATGTTATATCCCAAAACGAGCGCGCCAATAGTTTTTACAAAAAAATGGGTTTTGTTTTTGAAGGAGAGTTTAGAAATCATATTCTTATTAACGGCAAGCTTTGTAATCTGTGCTGGTACAGTATTCTTAAAGATGAATTTAATTAAGCAAAAAAGGACAGGCTTGCGAACAGCGAGTAACGGTTAGTCATCAAATATAAAAACGATGACCGGCATTAAAAGATCTTGCTTGAAGGTAAGATCTTTTATTTTTGTGGATTTATGTGTAGTTATATAGTATATTTTTGTGTTGAAAAATTATTATCTACACACATATATTTGTCACTGCTCGTGAAAGGTATAATTTGTAAGTGGCGTTCATACAATTAATTAAGTCCTTTAAGGAGTGAAGTTGTATGAGAGATTTTTCACGTGATAGAGCAGAGGTTTTGGGTCAGTACATAATGGATACTGGCGCTACCGTGCGTGCTACGGCAAAAGTGTTTAAAATAAGCAAATCTACGGTGCATAAGGATGTTACTGAGCGCCTTTTACATATTAATCGTAAAATGCATAAGCAGGTGAATGAGGTGCTCCAAAAAAATAAGAGCGAACGACACATACGCGGTGGGCTTGCGACTCGACGGAAATATAAAGGGGAATAAAACTTTAATTGCATATATAAATAATAAACTGGGTACTCTGATGTGTAAGAGTACCCTAATTTTGTTTAAAACCCACATTTGCAAAGATTTTTCCACCAAAATTACAAAAAAACGGTGAAAAAATCTTTGTTTTTACTTTATTTTTCTGTTTTTTAGTGGTTTTTCTATTGACTTTTGTGTTGTTTTGACTTATAATAAACGTAATTAGTAAAGTGAGGTATTGTCTTATGCCATATACATATACAAAAAATATTGAAAAATCACCTCGTATACAGCGTCTGATAGATCATCTTTATGCAAAGATGCCCGAGATAGAGGCTGACCGCGCTGTGCTTATTACCGAGTCGTATAGGGCCACCGAGGGACAACCTATAGTTTTGCGTAGGGCAAAGGCTTTTGCGCACATACTTGAAAATCTGCCTATCACAATTCGCCCTGAAGAGTTAATTGTAGGTAGCAATTCGATTGCTCCGCGTGGTTGTCAGGTGTTCCCTGAGTATTCTTACGAGTGGCTCGAGGCTGAGTTTGATACAGTGTCAACGCGAACTGCCGACCCGTTTTACATATCGGAAGAAACCAAGGCAAAACTTCGTGAGGTTTATCCTTATTGGAAAGGTAAGACCACAAGTGAGCTTGCTACATCATATATGTCACCTGAGGCGCTTACCGCTATTGAACACAATATTTTTACAGTTGGCAACTATTTCTATAATGGTATAGGTCATTTTACCGTGGATTATGGTAAGGTATTGGCTATCGGTTACAAGGGAATTATCGCTGAGGCGAACAATGCGCTTAACAGTTTAGATGTTGCTGATGCCGACTACGCTTCGCGCAGTTCGTTTTTGCAGGCTGTAATAATAAGTTGTGATGCGGTTATAAATTATGCCGACCGATATGCTACCTTAGCAAAACAAATGGCGGCAAACGAGGTCGACACCAAACGCCGTGAAGAACTTCTGATGATAGCCGCTAACTGTGCGCGTGTACCGCGTTATGGCGCAGAAAGTTTTTACGAGGCTTGTCAATCGTTCTGGTTTGTACAGATGCTTTTACAGGTTGAATCAAGCGGACATTCAATATCGCCCGGACGCTTTGACCAATATATGAATCCTTACTTTGAAAAGGACTTGAATTCAGGAAAAATCACACGCGAATTTGCACAAGAGCTTGTTGACTGTATTTGGGTAAAGCTTAACGATCTTAACAAAGTTCGCGATGCGGCTTCTGCCGAAGGCTTTGCAGGCTATAGCTTGTTCCAAAACCTTATAGCAGGCGGACAGGATAAATATGGTAATGACGCAACAAACGATGTATCGTTTATGTGCATTAATGCAACGCTTCACGTAATGCTTCCTATGCCGTCGTTCTCGGTGCGTGTCTGGAATGGCAGTCCACACGAATTTTTGCTTCGTGCGGCAGAGGTTACCCGTACAGGCGTGGGCTTGCCGGCCTATTACAATGACGAAGTAATAATTCCGTCGCTTATGAGTCGCGGTGTTACACTTGAGGATGCTCGAAACTACAACATAATTGGTTGCGTTGAGCCTCAGGCTCCTGCAAAGACAGACGGTTGGCACGACGCAGCATTCTTTAATATGTGCAGACCGCTTGAGCTTGTTTTTTCAAACGGCGTGGACAAGGGTATACAGGTTGGTCTTAGAACAGGCGAACTACAGGAATTCACTACATTTGAAAAATTCTATGATGCTTACAAAGCGCAGATGAATTACTTTATAAAACTGCTTGTCAACGCGGACAACGCTATTGATATGGCACACGCGCGCAGATGCCCGCTGCCTTATCAATCTTGTATGATTGAAGACTGTATCGGTCGTGGCAAAAGCCTTCAAGAAGGCGGCGCGGTTTATAACTTTACGGGTCCGCAGGGCTTTGGTATAGCAAATATGACCGACGCGCTTTTAGCGGTTAAAACACTGGTGTATGATAAAAAGGTGCTGAAGCTTTGCGAGCTTAAAGCGGCGCTTGACAATAACTTTGGTCTTGATATGGACAATGCTACTGCCGAAAAGCTTACAAAAACAGTTGCTCAGAAATTGGTAGCAGATGGCAAGACGCTTACTGCTGAAGATATTAAGTCGATCTATCTTGCAGTATCTAAAAACAATGCGACGGATAGCGATAAAAAACGATACGGCGAGATACTTGAGATGATACAGGAATTACCAAAATACGGTAACGATTTGCCCGATGTTGATGCCTTTGCGCGTGACGTTGCCTATACCTATACCAAACCGCTCGAAAATTACAAAAATCCACGCGGTGGTATGTTCCAGGCGGGGCTTTATCCCGTATCAGCTAACGTACCTCTGGGTGCGCAAACGGGAGCTACGCCTGACGGCAGAGCAGCGTATACGCCCATTGCAGACGGTGTAGGTCCAGCGGCAGGACGAGACATTAAGGGTCCGACAGCTTCGGCAAACTCGGTGGCAAAGCTTGACCACTTTATAGCGTCAAACGGAACGCTGTTTAATATGAAATTTCATCCAAGCGCACTTGCAGGACAAAGTGGACTTGAAAGCTTTGTGGCTTTGGTTCGAGGTTTCTTTGATCAGAAAGGTATGCACATGCAGTTTAATGTTGTAAGCCGCGAAACGTTGCGCGACGCGCAAAAGAACCCCGAAAAATACAAATCTCTGGTGGTTCGTGTTGCGGGTTACAGCGCGCTCTTTACAACGCTTTCACGTTCGCTGCAGAATGACATTATAAGCCGTACAGAGCAGGGAGGTTTTTAGTGTTGGATAATAATCTTTCTGTAAGGGGAAGAATCTTTGACATCCAACGTTTCTCAACCCACGACGGTCCGGGTATACGCACAATAGTATTTTTAAAAGGCTGTGCGCTACGGTGTCGGTGGTGTTGTAATCCCGAGTCGCAATCATATGAGATTGAAACGATGATGCAAAATGGTAAACCTAAGGTTATGGGTCGCGACGTTACGGTCGAAGAGGTGTTGAAAGAAGTAATACAAGACCGACCCTACTACAACCGCTCGGGCGGTGGAGTAACGCTGTCGGGTGGAGAAAGTCTTCTACAACCTGACTTTGCGGTGGCGCTGCTTAAAGCGTGTAAGGATAACGGCATTAACACCGCGATAGAAACCACGGGAATAGCTCACGCTGATGTGATAAAAAGATTTTTACCTTATCTTGATACCGTGCTGATGGATATCAAGCACATAAATAGTAATAAACACAAAGAATTCACAACTCAGTCAAATGAGCGAATTCTTGAAAATGCCAGACTTATAGCAAGCGAGGCTAAAAAAATGATTGTCAGGGTTCCGGTGATACCGACTTTTAACGATACGGTAGCTGAAATTGCGGAGATTGCTGCTTTTACGGCACAGTTGCCAAATGTTGATGAAATTCATTTGCTACCCTATCATAATATGGGTCGTGATAAATACACGGGACTTGGCCGTGAATACGGTATGGGAGATTTAAAATCTCCAACAAACGAATTGATGCAAGTGCTAAAACAAACTACCGAGCAATTCGGTCTTAAAGTACAGATAGGAGGTTAAAGATTTGAATAAAATTGCCCACAGCACCGCTTTTTGCTCGTAGCGGTATAAGCTATACAGCATTACTTGCGGCAAAACGTCACTGTGAACAATTTTCTTTCAAACTTAATTTTTCCTTTTGAAAGGATTGATGAAATGCAATTTGATAGCGATAAGGCACGTATTATACAAGAACTTGTCCCCGGTAAACAGATAACGCTTGCGCATATTATTGCTAACCCCGACGAAATACTTTACAAAAAGTTGGGACTGAATCCCGCCGAAGAACATAAGGGTGCTATTGGAATACTTACTGTATCGCCCAGTGAAACGGCAATTATTGCGGGTGATATAGCAATTAAATCATCGGGCGCAACGCTTGGATTTGTCGACCGCTTCAGTGGTACGGTAATACTTACGGGCACGGTATCAGAGGTGGAGGCTTCGCTTACTGCGATAACCGACTACGTACAAAACAAGTTGGGCTTTACGGTTTGTGAAGTGACCAAAACCTGATGAAAAAACTGATACTTATTGGGCGCAGTGGGGTAGGCAAAACAACGCTTACCCAAGCGCTAAGAGGCGAAGAAACACACTATCATAAAACGCAGTATATAAACTACGGCGATTTTTTGATAGATACTCCAGGTGAATATGCCGAAAATCATGACCTTGGCGCCGCGCTTTGCCTATACTCGTATGAAGCGGACGTTGTGGCGCTGCTTATAGCGGCGGATGAACAGTATTCGCTCTTTCCGCCAAACATTACCTGCATGGTAAATCGCGAGGTTATAGGTATTGTTACTAAATGTGACAAGGCTGATCCCACGCGGGCGGAGAGATGGCTGCGTCTTTCGGGATGTGAAATGGTTTATTTTGTGGACTCAAAGACAGGAAAAGGCATAAATCAAGTGCTTGAACATCTTAAAAACCACAAAAAACAAGAAAAATAACAGAAAAAACCAAAAAAATCACCTTTTTTGTGTTGACTTTACCACATTTATGTGGTATTATCATAATGACTTAAAAGCAAATTTTAATAACAAGGAGAAAAAATCATGGTAAACGAGTATGAAATTAAAAAACAAATATGCGACATTGGTAAGCGCATCTACGACAAGGGAATGGTTGCTGCAAACGACGGTAACATTTCTGTAAAGCTTAACGATAATGAATTCCTTTGCACACCTACAGGTGTTAGTAAAGGTTTTATGACCCCTGAATATATCTGTAAGGTTGACCGCAACGGTAAGGTTTTACAGGCAAACAAGGGCTTTAAACCTTCATCCGAAATTAAAATGCATATGCGTGTGTACAAAGAGCGTCCTGACGTTAATTCGGTAGTTCATGCGCATCCTATGTATGCAACAGGATTTGCCATTGCAGGCATTCCGCTTACCCAGCCAATTATGCCTGAGGCTGTAATTGCTTTAGGTTGCGTGCCGATTGCTGAATACGGTACACCCTCTACCGAAGAGATCCCAGATGCAGTTTCAAAGTATTTGCAATCATTTGATGCGGTACTTCTTGAAAATCACGGCGCACTTACATTCTCTGATTCACTTCTTGCAGCATATCACAAGATGGAGTCTGTAGAATTTTATGCAAAGCTTCTTTACATCTCGAAGCAGCTTGGCGGCGCTAAAGAGCTTTCTGAATCACAGGTTCAGCGTCTTTATGAAATTCGTCGTCAGTTTGGTCTTAAGGGTAAGCACCCGGCAGATCTTTGCCCCAATGCCAAAGCAGGTCAGCCCAGCTGTCACGGTTGCGGTAGCAACTGCACATGCGGCAAGGGCGACAGCGATATGGTTGCTGAAATTACAAAGCGCGTACTTGAGCAACTTGGTAAATAATTATGAATGATCAGGCTCTGCATACTATCGTAGAAAAGATAGTAAAACAGATTAAAGCACCGCAGGATATTACGCTTGATATTGCGCTTTTACTTGTTGAAAAGGTTAAAGCAAAAGCAAAAGAAATGGGCGTTAAGGCGGTTGTGGCTGTGTCAAACAAGGCAGGACATCCTGTTTTGGCAGAGTGTATGGATGATTCGTACATAGCAAGCTATGACATAGCGGTGCAAAAGGCATTTACGGTGGTATCTCTTAAAATGTCTACAAGCGCACTAAAACCTCTAGCTCAGCCCGGCGGCTCGCTTTACGGAATACAATTTACCAACGGTGGTAAAATTGTGATTTTTGGCGGCGGTGAGCCACTTAAAAACGGACTTGGTGAAATTATAGGTGGTCTTGGTGTTAGCGGCGGTAGCGAAGAGCAGGATACAGCTCTTGCTGCTTACGGTAAAGAAATATTTGAGAAAGGAAAGTATCTATAATGGATATAAATTCTTCCAACATAGAGCAGATTGTACGTCAGGTACTTGACAGCATGAACGGTAAAACCGTGGCTCCTGTAGCACAAGGGGCAATACCTGCAACAGCTAAGGTTGCAATGCTTACAGGTCTTGAGAAAATCGAGATTAAAGAATATCCGATGCCCAAAGTTGGCGACGATGATATTTTGGTGCGTGTTGAAGGCTGTGGTGTTTGCGGCACAGATGCTCACGAATACAAACGCGATCCGTTTGGTCTTATTCCTGTAGCGCTCGGTCACGAGGGTACAGGCGAGATTGTTAAAATGGGTAAAAACGTTAAGGTTGATAGCGCGGGCAAACCTTTGAATATTGGTGATAAGGTAGTTACCTGTATGATATTTAAGGATAATCCTGATATCACAATGTTTGACCTTAACAAACAAAACGTTGGCGGCGCAGACGTTTATGGTTTGCTTCCTGACGATGATGTTCATTTAAATGGTTGGTTTAGCGACTACATATTGGTTCGCGGCGGTTCAACTGTGTTTAACGTAAGTGATCTGGATCTTGATTCAAGAATACTTATCGAACCCTGCGCAGTTCTTATTCACGCAGTAGAGCGTGCTAAGACCACAGGTATACTTCGTTTTAACAGCCGTGTTGTAGTACAGGGCTGCGGACCGATAGGTCTTATCTGTATTGCGGTTCTTCGCACAATGGGTATTGAAAATATCGTTGCTGTTGACGGTGAAGAGAAGCGTCTTGCATTCGCGAGAGAAATGGGTGCTAATGCTGTGGTTAACTTTAAAGACCACAAGGGTATTGAGGCGTTGGCAGACGGTGTTAAGGATGCGTTTGGCGGTTATTTTGCCGACTTTGCATTCCAATGCACAGGCTCACCTGTAGCGCACAGTAATATCTATAAGTTTATACGCAACGGCGGCGGTCTTTGCGAGCTTGGCTTCTTTATTATCGGTGGAGATGCGACCATCAATCCGCACTTTGATATATGCTCTAAAGAAATCACAACCGTTGGTTCTTGGGTATACACCCTTCGCGATTACGCGACAACTTTTGATTTCTTAAAGCGCGCTAAGGGAATAGGTCTTCCTATCGAAAAGCTTATTACCCACAAATATCCCCTTGAACAAATTGACGATGCATTTAAGACCAATCTTAAGATGGAAGGCCTTAAAATTGCTGTTGTTAATAAGTAAGGAGAAAACTTATGGGTAAGGCAACAGGTATTCTTGAGGTGTTCGGTCTTGTGGCGGCTTTTGTAGCTTGTGATGCGGGTTGTAAAGCGGCAGATGTTACCGTTGAGAACTTTGACAAAAACAAGCCCGGTAATGCCGATGAATTAGAGGTTCCGCTTATTGTGGCAATAAAGTTTCGTGGTTCAGTCGATGCGGTTGAAGCCGCTATGAATGCGGCAAAGATTGCTGCCGAAAATGTGACAGGCGTGGTGGCTAGTCACATTATCACAAGAACCGAAGAAGATACGGAACCAATGTTAAAGCTTAATGCTTTTGATAAAAATTAAAAACATATTAATACAACTTTTTGGAGGAAAAAGACATGAAAGAAGCACTTGGTATGGTAGAAACCCGCGGTCTCACAGCTGCTATTGAAGCTGCTGATGCTATGGTTAAGGCTGCAGAGGTAACACTCATAGGTACTGAAAAAATCGGTTCAGGACTCGTATCTGTTATGGTTCGCGGCGATGTAGGCGCTGTTAAGGCTGCTGTTGAAGCAGGTTCTGCAAACGCTTCACGTCTGGGTGAGCTTGTAGCAGTACACGTAATCCCAAGACCCCACGCTGATGTAGAAAAAATACTTCCTAAATTCTAATTGAGGTAAATTTTATGAAGTCTATTGGACTTATAGAGGTTTCAGGCGTAACGGCGGCTATTGATTGCCTTGATATTATGTGTAAATCAGCCGATGTTGAGTTTGTAACCTGGGAGCGAAAGCTTGGCGGACGACTTGTAACAGTTGTAGTGGAGGGTCAGGTTTCTGCGGTAACCGCAGCGGTAGAAAATGCAATGGCAAATGCCATAAAAAAACCTGTGTCACACGCAGTTATTGCAAGTCCTCACGAAGAGGTACAGCGTCTGCTCACGCTCAGCGCATCCCGTATGAAGAAAGCAGGTACCAAATAATGAGTACAACAAAAAACACAACAAGCAAACAAAACGCAAATAAAACAACTGCAAAACCGGCAGAGGCAAAGGCTGCTACACCGGTTGCAGAGCCTGTAAAGAAGGAGGTTAAAAAAATGGCACTTGAAGCATTAGGTATGGTAGAAACCCGTGGTCTTGTAGCTGCAATTGAAGCTGCAGATGCTATGGTAAAGGCTGCAAACGTAGAACTTATCGGCACAGAAAAAATAGGCTCAGGTCTTGTATCTGTAATGGTACGTGGCGACGTAGGCGCTGTTAAGGCTGCTGTAGAGGCTGGTTCTTCTTCGGCTGGTTCTTTGGGTGAGGTTATCGCAACACACGTAATTCCAAGACCTCACAATGATGTGGAAAAAATTCTTCCCACACTCAAATAATTTTGCTTTAAATTTTTTATTAAAATAATTTAAAAATTTTTTAGGAGGAAACACAAATGGCACTCGAAGCATTAGGTATGGTAGAAACCCGTGGTCTTGTAGCTGCAATCGAAGCTGCAGACGCAATGGTAAAGGCTGCAAACGTAGAGCTTATCGGCACAGAAAAAATAGGTTCAGGCCTTGTATCTGTAATGGTACGCGGCGACGTAGGCGCTGTTAAGGCTGCTGTAGAAGCTGGTTCTTCATCTGCAGGCTCTTTAGGTGAGGTTATCGCAACACACGTAATCCCGAGACCTCACGGCGATGTAGAAAAAATTCTTCCCTCATTGAAGTAATATTTTTCGTTGGGGAGGAGTTCTCTCCTCCCCGTGCATTCGTTTTTTAAAATCAATCAGAAGGGATTGTAACAACAAATGTTAGTTGGAAAAGTGGTAGGAACAATAGTTTCCACCCGCAAAAATGAAAAATTGGTAGGCTCAAAATTTATGGTTGTTGAGCCACTCGAAAAGCTTGGCGACCCTAAGACTAAAATTGTAGCGATAGATAATGTGGGCGCAGGTATTGGTGAAATCGTGCTTGTGGCTACGGGCAGTGCGGCAAGAATAGGCTGTGATTGCGAGAACGCTCCTGTTGATGCTGCTATAGTTGGTATTGTTGATAACGGAATCGGTTTGCCGGAGCTATAACAAATGAAACTTACTGAACTTCAGGGCATCTTACGTGATAACGGTATTGTTGGTGCAGGCGGTGCGGGTTTTCCGACCTATGCAAAGCTGAGTGAAAAAGCCGATACAGTTATCCTTAACTGCGCTGAGTGCGAGCCGCTACTTAAACTGCATCGTCAGGTATTAGAGACTCACCCGCAGGAGATTTTTGAAGCCCTAGATTTAATTTCGAAAACAGTAAACGCTAAAAGGATATGTGTTGCACTCAAAAAGTCTTATGTTGAGACGGCTGAGGCAATCGCACCTTTTATAGAGTTTTTTCCAAATATAGAAATATGCCGCCTTGACGACGTGTACCCTGCAGGCGATGAGGTAATCCTCACTTATGAGGTTACGGGTAGAATTGTACCGCCCGGTGATATACCGTTGTCGGTAGGTGTTATGGTACTTAATGTTGAAACGGTTTACAATCTTTACCGTGCTATGAATGGCAGACCTGTAACACGCAAGTATGTTACAATTGCCGGCGAGGTAAAAAACCCTGTTACCGTGCGGGTACCTATTGGTGTTACCGTCGGTGAAATTATAAAGCTTGCAGGTAACATCACAACCGCTGATCCTGCTTTTATAATAGGTGGGCCAATGATGGGAACGCTCGGTTCTCGCGCTAACATAGTAACCAAGACTACCAATGCGGTGCTTGTGTTACCAAGTGACCATTCACTTATCAAAAGAAGACAGTCTAAAACATTTATAGATATGAAACGCGCTATGGCGGCTTGTTGTCAGTGTAGCTACTGTACAAGCCTTTGCTCGCGCAATCTTTTGGGTCATCCCATAAATCCGTCAGAATTTATGCGTGTTGCATCAAATGGTATAACCAATGATGCGTCACCGTATATTGACGCTATGTACTGCTCGGGTTGCGGACTTTGCGAGCAATATTCCTGCGTGCAAAATCTGTCACCCCGTATGTTGCTTGCCGCTTGCAAGACAGAGCTGCGTAAAGCGGGTATTAAGCCACAGCCCATGACAGAAGCGCCTGTGGTAAATGAAAAAAGACCGCTTCGTCAGGTTCCTATGTCACGACTTACAAGTCGTATAGGATTAAAGCAATATAACAAACCGGCCCCCGTTATAGAGGCAGTACCAAATTTTAAAAAGGTTACGGTTTTGCTTAGTCAGCATGTAGGTGCACCCAGTGTGCCTGTTGTTAAAAAAGGTGACACAGTCACCGAAAAGCAACTAATTGCTAAAGCAGGTGAGGGACTAAGCGTTGCATTACACTCGCCGGTAAATGGCGAAGTTACTGCAGTGGGTAAAACTGCAATAATTATACAGAAACAATAGGAGGCCATAAAGTGAAAAAAGCACTTGCAATGGTTGAATATAAAACAGTATCGTCGGGTATGCAGGCGGCTGATATAATGATAAAGACTGCTGAGGTCGAAATTATAGAGGCTACTACCGTGTGCCCCGGTAAATATATGGTGCTAATTTCAGGCGACCTTAGCGCAGTACGTGCATCAGTTGATGCGGCGGTGGCAAAAATGCCTGATATGCTTATAGACAAGTTTGTGTTGGGAAATCCGCACGAAAGCATCTTTACAGCACTTTACGGCACAACCGATATAGGTTCTCCCGATGCTTTGGGTGTGCTTGAAACCTTTTCGTCATGCGCGGCAATAGTAGCCGCCGATATAGCCGCAAAGACATCGCTTGTAGATTTGATTGAACTGAGATTATCACGTGGTATGTGTGGTAAATCTTATTTGCTGCTCACAGGTGAAATTGCCGCAGTTCAGGCAGCAATCGACAAGGCAAAGAGTGGTGCGGGCGAGAGCGGAATGTTCCTTGATTCAGCCGTAATACCGCACCCTGATGAAAAAATGTGGCATAGTATTTTATAATTAATTTTAAGAAAGAGAGAACTGTTTAAATGCTCGCAATAGAACGACGTAATGCAATTCTTTCCAAATTATATTTAGACGGTAAGGTTATTGTTGCAGAGTTAAGTCAGGAATTTGACGTTACAGAAGAAACAATTCGCCGCGATCTTGAAAAATTGGATAAAGAGGGGCTTGCACAAAAGACCTATGGCGGCGCGGTGCTTGTTCAGAATTTTAGTACCGACCTACCACACAGCGTGCGAAAAAAGGCAAATGTTGAGGCAAAGCAAAAAATTGCCGAAAAGATAAGCTCGCTTTTTCATGACGGCGACTGCATCATGATTGATGCAAGCTCAACGGCACTTTTGGTTCTTAACTATATTAAAAGCCTAAAAAACATAACCCTTATAACCAATTCGGTTGAAGCTCTTATAGAGCTTTCTGACAAAGATGATTGGACAGTCTTTTCAACAGGCGGCAAGCTAAAACGAGGATCACATTCTTTGGTTGGTCCTTCTGCCGAAAAAACAATTCGTTCTTATCACGTTGACTATGCTGTTTGTTCTTCAAAAGGCATTGATATAAATCGAGGAATTACCGATTCGAACGAAAAGGATTCCGAAATGAAGCAGGCGATATTTGATTCTGCTGAAACCAAGATTTTGGTTGTTGACTCAAGCAAGTTCGATAAAATATCCTTAATTAAGGTAAGCGATTTCACAGATGTTGATATTATCGCTACTGACAGTGAACCCTCTGCAAATTGGATTGAATACTTAAAAAGCAAAAACGTAGATTTAATATATTAATTTTAGTTTCTCAAGGAGTGATTATATATGGCAAGAAATCTTACCGAAGCCGAAATTCGTGAGGTTGTAAGTCAGGTGTTAAACAAAGTATCTGCTGCTCCGACTGCAAGCTTTGACAGCACACAGTACGCAGGCAAAAAATTCATAGGTGTGTTTGATGATATGAATGATGCAATTGCCGCAGCACAAGAGGCTTATAAGGCAGTGCGTGCTATGTCGGTAGAAAAGCGTGAAAAGCTTATAACCGAAATTCGCCGTCTTACTCGTGCCGAAGCTCACATTATGGCCGAAATCGGTGTTAAAGAGACAGGAATGGGTAGGGTAGACCATAAAACTGCAAAGCATATGCTGGTAGCCGACAAAACCCCAGGCACCGAAGATATAGTTTCTGCCGCTAAAACAGGCGACTATGGTTTGACGCTTGTAGAAATGGCGCCGTTTGGCGTTGTTGGAGCTATCACTCCAAGCACCAACCCAAGTGAGACCGTAATCTGTAACAGCATAGGTATGATAGCCGCAGGTAACGG
>JAZSBS010000046.1:0-2151 GCA_045602525.1 Acutalibacteraceae bacterium | reverse complement strand
AAAAAATACAGCGGACATATCCGCAACCATAAATCGCTTTGCCAAGAGCTTAATATTGATGGTACTCTTTCCCGCGTCGAGCGGGAAGAGGCCATAATTATTGCCGCTTACAAAAAGTGGGGCGGCGATATGGCAAATCATATCTACGGTATGTTTGCCTTCGCCCTATACGATACCGACAGCGACACTCTGTTTTGCCTGCGTGACCAATTTGGTACCAAGCCGTTTTATTACTATATAACCGACGACGGCAGACTGCTTTACGGTACTACCATCCGCGAGATTATGGAACAAGATGGTTTCCACAAAAAGCTCAATCAAAAAATGCTTCAGATATATCTCACTATGACATATACCACTGGTGAGGAAACCTTTTTTGAGGGCGTTAAAAAGTTATTGCCGGGGCGTTTTATGACCTTTAAAAACGGCGAAGTTAAAATCACCCGTTATTTCCGCCCTACCTTTGAACCCGATAACTCAAAAACCCTTGACGAGTGGGCAGATGAAATTCACTCTACCCTTGGTGAAGTTATGTGCGAGGTTAAAACCGATGACGAATACGTTGAGTCATTCCTTTCGGGCGGCGTTGATTCGTCTTATGTTTTAGCGGTGTCCGATGCGCCTGCAGCTAATAGCTGCGGCTATGACGACAGCCGACTTGACGAATCGGGTCTTGCACGCGAAACAGCCGATATTTTGGGTCGCAAATTTAATCGTTGCCTTATAACCCCCGAGGAATATTTTGCCGCCGTGCCTTATGTTATGTATAATATGGAACAGCCGCTGGGAGACGCATCGGCTATTGCCTTTGCTCTTGGCTGTATCGCTGCCGCAAAGGGTACGGGCATTTGCTACTCAGGCGAGGGCGCTGACGAATTTTTTGGTGGATACAATATGTACCGCAACGCCGAGCGCTATGGCGAAAACCTTAAAAACTTTTATGTTGGCAATACCAATATTATGAAAGAGGACGAAAAGCGCAAGATACTTAAAAAGTATTACGAAAACTTTGAGCCAATTGATTTAGTTCGCGATATCTACGAGGGAAACGAGGGCCTTGACCCACTGGCTAAAATGTCGGATGTGGATATTCAGGTTTGGCTTGAGGGTGATATTTACTTAAACGTCGACAAAATGAGCCGCGCCGCAGGGATTGAAGTGCGTATGCCGCTTACTGATATGCGTATTTTTGATATAGCGCGCCGTATGCCGTCAATCCACAAGGTAACCGACGAGCAAAACAAGGTAGCCCTACGCACAGCCGCCGCAAAGGTATTGCCACAGGAAATTGCATTCCGCAAGAAGTTAGGCTTTGTGGTGCCGATTAGAATGTGGATGACAGACGAGCGCTATAACGGTGATGTGATTCGCCTTTTTAACAGCGATATTGCGGACAAGTTCTTCAATCGCGACGAGATAAACAAAATATTTGACGATTATCTAAATGTTGATTCTGACAACTGGCGCAAGGTATGGACAATCTACACCTTTCTTGTATGGTACGAAGAGTATTTTGTAAAGAGATAAGATTAAACCACCCAAACTGTTTGGTTTGGGTGGTTGTTTTTTAAGATTCTATTAAATATCTTTTAACCTGCTTGTCCGCACACTTTTTATGAGTTATAATATGCGTGGTGATTATATGAAATCTGTTTTCAAAATTTTTGTTACCGCTATTGGCGCGTTTATCACGCTAAACGGTGCGGCGCTGTTTTTTGTATCGAACGTAAATCTTGGTAATTTTTTAACCGTCGGTTTTGGTATTATAATTATATTTGTCACACTATTCTTTAACAAGCTTGCTCGGTGGCTTAAAATTTTGTTGCTGTCGGGCATCGGTGTAGCGGTTGTTTTATCATCGATTTTAATTATTGGAGGCAAAAACGATACCGTTACCTACAGCGAGGATGCCATCATAGTTCTAGGCGCGGCGGTGCACGGAAAAACGCCAAGCCGCACACTAAGGTACAGGCTTAAAAGGGCTGTGGATTATCATAAACAAAATCCTAACGCTATAATTATAGTAAGCGGCGGACAGGGCGCGCAGGAAGATATATCTGAAGCCGAGGCTATGAAAATATATCTGGTAGAAAATGGTGTAGCGAGTGATAAGATCATAAAAGAAGATAAATCGACAAGTACAACCGAAAA
>JAZSBS010000045.1:0-7942 GCA_045602525.1 Acutalibacteraceae bacterium | reverse complement strand
AAATGTAATACGGTGCGTGAAGTGATAACGTAATATTTTTTTCAGTCGCCAAGCGACCTAACTCGCGTGCCTTGTCTTCGCCGATGTTAACACCACGACCGCATTGGTACTCAAATGCATCAAGACCCATACGTTCTACGTATTCGGGTATATGCAAACTGCCCTTGTAACCCATTTCAAAAAAACTGTTAGAATTGCCCGCAGGACCAAATTTTGCCGACATAATTATCCCTCGTAATCTTTCAGATTGTATTTCTTATAAAGCTTCTTTTCTAAATTGCGGCGGACCTTAAAAGACCAACCGGCCTCAAGCTTTATAGGTGTAAGCAATATCGTTTTTACACCCACAACGTTACCACCCAACACATCGGTAAAAATTTGGTCGCCAACAATGGCTACATTTTTTCGCTTTTCACCGAGCGCCCTCACACCGCGCAGATAACCTGTGGGTAACGGCTTACAGCCAAGGCTTATAAACGGCAGACCAATTCGTGCCGCAAACGGCTGAATACGATGACGCTTTGAGTTTGAAAGTACCATCAGCTTTATGCCGTTTTGCTGCATATCTGCAATCCAATCAAGTAGTCCATCTGTAAGCACTGTGCCGTGATGGGTAGACATAGTATTGTCTACATCCAAAAGCAATGCCTTTATATCAAATTTATTTAAAAGCTCTACAGTGATATTGGTTATACCGTGAAGCTTAATATCGGGTTTAAGTAACATTTAATGTTTTCTCCATTTTAAAAATTAAAAATGCGATAAGGGTATTGCCCCTTATCGCATTTTAAGTGCCGTAAATTAGCGGAACTTTCTCTTGCGAGCAGCTTCCGACTTCTTCTTACGCTTTACAGAGGGCTTCTCATAGTGCTCTCTCTTGCGAACTTCCTGAATAACGCCGTCCTTAGCGGTCTGACGCTTAAAGCGACGAAGTGCGTTATCGAGTGATTCATTTTCTTTAACTTTTACCTGACTCATTAACATTCCCTCCCTCCGCAAAAGTGCAGGGGTATAAACTTACAAAAGCCATTATACTACAAGTCCATAGGTAATGTCAAGAGGATATTTTTTAAATATTTTATTAAGATAAATATGTTAAATCAGTTATCCTTGTTTTGCGCGCTCAATCAATTCGCGTAGGTTTTCCTTTAGCTCTGCGCAAACTATTTGACCGTCGTTTTGTTGCCATTTTACGTAACCATTTATTTCATCAACCATTACTTTTGCAAAAATCTTTCCGTCTCCTTTTACAATCAGCACGGTTTGATACATATGATTGCCGTTTCCGTACATGGTGCCGCCAAAGCCTGCATGAGCAACGCAGGATAATATGTTTTGCTGTGTTTCAAGGTCTAGGGTATAACTTGGCGCTTTTGAAAAATCTATGGTGTATATGTTTGACGAATCGTAAAGCTCAACTGAATAAAAAGTTTTGTTGTCAAACCTTATACCGTGTATCACGTCAGCAACCATAAGGTGCTCAAAATCATGTACCGTAACAGTTTTTAAATAATCATACTTTGCCTGTGTGTTATCTTCTTGCGTGCTGTCATAACCGTTCATAGAGCAAAACTCGGCATAATTCTCGTTATCAAATTCGATGTCTTTTGTGCTTGCACCTACAAGTAAATATCGCTTTATTTCCTTGACACCCTCGTCATAACAGTAGTCGTAAAATTCGTCTTCGGTCACATCAAGCGTTTGTTTTATATACTCATTAAGCTCAAGCCCGCTAATATATGCTAAGTCCTTGTGCCGCTTAAAAACCTTTTCACTGTAAGCCGCGACTTCTTTTTTGTTTATGTAAAACTTACACTTTTCAGCAACCTTGTCAAGAAATTCGTTATCTGCAGAATACTTGTTTTCTTGCTTTTTTATTTGTTTTAACCGAATTTCACATTCAGCCAAAAACTCTTCCTCGGTTTGAGCGCCGTAGTAGTCAAGAATATATTGGTCGGATGAGGTGTAGGTTTCAAAATAATTTATTGATTCTACCGTTATGTTGTATTGCAGGATATCTCCCTTTTTATATTTTTCGGTATCAATTGGTGAACTTAATTCACACTTAAAAGGTTCTCCCACAACAGCGCCAATAACAGCTTTTTCAAATTCCTCACCATAGTTACCCGAGCCTACCATAAGCGGTTCACTATCTACATTTGCCACTATTTCAGAATTATACCGCACAACATAGCTTACAACAATCGCATCACCGTTTTGCACAGTATTTCTATCAGTCACTTCTATCATTTTTTCGTGTGATAGCAGTAAATCATCAACGTATTTTTTTAGTTCTTTATCAGATATTTTTGAGGAAATATCGCTATAAACATCTACAAAATCGTTTTCGTTGCTATCATACAGAAATACAATTTTCGATTTATCAATATCATTTTCTGAAAGGATGTTTTTAACAATATAATTTAACGGTAAAGCTTCTTTTTCTGCACAAACAGAAAAAAATATCACACTTAACAAAACAAATAATATTACTATACCACCGAAAAATCTAAAAGCAATTGACTTTCTCATCACCATTATTCCTTTCTGCGTTCAAGTTTAATAAAGAACAAATTCAAACGCCTCTTTAAGTCTTTTTACCTTAACAAAATAAGCATAATTTCCTGAACTACCCCTATGAATTCCGGCAATGTGATAAACACCATCCGATTTCACAAAAACAACTCCTCCGCTATCTCCGCCTTCGGAATCATAGTCAGTCTTTACGCAATCTGTTACCTGTATTCCGTCGGAATTCTTGGTTGAGACACTTGTTGAGGTAATTTTGCCGGATGTTAACTCTGTTGCAAAGCCGTCTTTGTACACCGTTCCGCCTTCCACGAAGCCAGTAACATAAGTATTGTTACTAAGCGCTTTTGCACCATGTTGTGTTGTAGTAGACATCACGTAGCCGCCGTTTGTAATATATACAAATGCCCCATCTACATATCCACCATACACATGAGTCTGCACATAACCTATGTATATACCAGAATAAAAGATGTCATTGGTGGCTTCCAGGCCGTGACCCGCAGTCATAAAACCTTTGATATAATTTCCTGATGAATTTAAAACTTTACATCTAAATCCTACTGAACGACCTTGAAGATAATTCGCTGTTGATATAGCAGAACCAGGTTTAATGGTATCTTCTGTTTCATATCCGTGTGTATTCTCAAAAACAATTAAATCTGATGAAGAGATTTTTTCTTTGAATATTGCTATCTTTTCATTTGTACAATTTAATATCTCAACAAAAACCTTGTTTTGTCGTTCGTAAACACCGACAGCAACAATATCTTCTGCTATTTCAGCTAACTTTATATCAGCAATTTCAGCAGTCATAATTGCGCTTATATATTCCTTTAGTGCTGTTAATTCATCAAGAGTATATTCGCAAGTTTCATAAACTGTGTTGTTTTCAGTCATTGTATTAACGCTGTTAACCACACTATTTGCTACATTTTCAGTAAACAACACATGCAACTTTCCGTTATCATCAATATAACATCCGCCGTATGATTGTTTTGCGGTTTCGTTACTTTCTATATAGTTTTGAATATAGGAAGCATTTATACTTGCTTCATCCTCTGCTGTAAGCTCGGTTGAAACAGTAGTTTCCTCTACAATACTATTTTCCATAATGTATTGCTTTAGTAATTGTCCGCCGCTTAAACTTTCAGCTTGAACCACAGAAGCATTGACAGAAAACAACGATAAAAGGATTGCGATTGATGTAATTGTTGTTATAACCTTTCTTTTCTTTATAAACACCTTTCTTTTTGTAAATTTGAATTTAGTAACGGTGTTTAAATGAATTACAAACTAAATAAACACCGTTACAGTGAATGACGTATTTATTCACTGTACATTGGACTCACCACTTTCTTATGATATAAAATTGCTTTTCATATCCAGTGTTATAGTAGCAAA
This sequence comes from Acutalibacteraceae bacterium, assembly GCA_045602525.1. Lineage (GTDB taxonomy): Bacteria > Bacillota > Clostridia > Oscillospirales > Acutalibacteraceae > UBA737. The sequence goes on along the minus strand of JAZSBS010000045.1, from coordinate 4,009 downwards.
TATTACTTTGCTCTATATATACAACAATTTAAACATCATAAAAGGTGACAAAAATTTTAAAAAAATTTAAAAAACAAATAAATCAATAGTAAATAAAGCTTATATGACATTCTAAATATATTATAGTTTTAGTTTACCATATCAATTTTTCTGTCTATTTGCATTTTAACAGCGTTTATTTTATCATATTATTAAATTCTTCTTCGCCAATCACAACTACACCTAAAGCGTTAGCTTTATCAAGCTTGCTGCCTGCCTCTTCACCTGCGAGCACATAGGTGGTCTTTTTAGACACCGAACCCGACACCTTGCCGCCAAGCGATTCAATTATCTCTGCTGCGGCAGAACGTGTGTAGGTAGGTAGCGTGCCTGTAAGAACAAAGGTCATACCTGCAAACCTATCACCCGCTACGGTTTTGGTAGATACAGTATTTACACCAAGTTCTTTCAGACGGTGTATCATATCGCGGTTATCCTGAATGCCGAAATATTCTACCGCAGAATTTGCAAGAATAGCGCCAAAGCCCTCAATCGACTCAAGTTCTTCACGACTTGCCGACATAATAGCATCAATATCGCCAAATCGTTCTGAAAGCAGCTTTGCCGCCTTAGTGCCAATATGGCGAATACCTAAAGCAGTTATAAGCTTTGATAAATCATTTTCCTTTGATTTTTCAATCGCGGCAAACATATTCTGTGTGGACTTTTCGCCAATGCGGTCTAAGTTCATTACACTATCAAAATCAAGGGTATAAAGGTCAACTATATTATGCACAAGGTCTGCATCTACAAGCTGTTCAAGCACCGCAGGTCCCAAGCCCTCAATATCCATCGCATCACGCGAGGTAAAATGTATCAAATTGCGAAGCAGCTGCGCGGGACAATCCGAATTGGTGCAACGTATTACCGCTTCACCCTCGGCGCGAGATACCGGTGCGCCACAAGACGGGCAGTGTGTCGGCATTTTAAACACAACCGAATTTTTGCAGTGACGGCTTACCGCCAATACCTCGGGTATAATCTCCCCTGCCTTGCGCACTACAATTGTATCGCCAATTCCTATTTGCTTTTCATTTATAAAATCTTCGTTATGAAGCACCGCGCGGCTTACGGTAGTTCCCGCAAGCTGTATCGGCTCAAACTCGGCGGTGGGAGTCAGCGCGCCCGTACGGCCCACGTTTATTTCAATGCTTTTAAGCACGGTTTCTTTTTCTTCGGGCGGATATTTAAACGCCACAGCCCAACGCGGATATTTCGCCGTACTGCCAAGCTCCTCACGGTAGCTAAGGTTATCTGCCTTTATTACCGCGCCATCAATATCAAATTCAAAGCTTCCACGGGCATCTCCTATGCGGTCAACCTCGGCGATAGCCTCGTCAATTGTGCTGCATTTGGTATAAAATGGTAATACATTAAATCCCAAGCCCTTTAAAAAATCGAGTGTTTCAATGTGTGAATTAAATTCTTTTCCCTCGATACTTTGAATATTAAAAAGGAATATATCAAGCCCGCGACTTGCAGTTATAGCGCTGTTTTTTTGTCGTAGCGAACCTGCCGCCGCGTTACGTGGATTTTTAGCGGGCTGTTCACCCAACAATTCTTGCCTTTCGACAAGCTTTAAAAAAGACTTTTTGGGCATATAAACCTCGCCGCGAACCTCAAGTTCTCCGTCAAAGTCAATGCTTTGTGGAATCGACTCAATCTGCAAAAGGTTGGCGGTTACATCCTCACCCGTGCTTCCGTCACCGCGCGTAGAACCACGAACAAAACGACCTCCTGAATATTCAAGGGATACCGACAGTCCGTCGATTTTAGGCTCAACAGAAAAAACCGTTCTTGTTGTATCAATTTTATCCCCGAATTCACGCAATTCATCGGTACTAAAAACATCCTGTAAACTTTCCATCTTAACAGCGTGAACAACAGGCGCAAATAAATTAAGCGCCGCGCCACCAACCTTTTGTGTGGGTGAATCGGGTGTTATAAGCTCGGGAAATTCTTTTTCAATTGCTTTAAGTTCGCGCGTAAGCGCATCATACTCAAAGTCAGAAATTTCTGGCGCATCCTGATTATAATAAAGCTCGTTATGATGCCTTATTTCCTTTGCAAGCTGTGATGCTCTTTTTTTAGCTTCCTTAAAATTCATAATTTCCTCCTATTGTCCTAAGTCACCAAAGTTAAAAACCTCATCCGCAAGGTCATTGTTTGGATACTCTATAACATTAGTAAACGCGTCGGGTACTGTGCCTGCTATTACAGTCTGACATCCAAGCGCTGTGGTCGAGACACTAAATCCATCGGTGCAACCCATCATAAGCACACTTGCTTTTACATCAATCTTTATAATTATCTGATGCAACACATTGTTTATACCCGCCTGTGTGAACTTGCTTTCAAAATCAAGTATTGCCGTTTCGGTAAGCTGCATTTTAAATTTAATTTTAGGTCCGTATCCTGTGGTATATTCATTTCCAAACAGCGTACCTATCGGTATATATAAATCATACTTGTTATTTGCTGATACTATCTTGGATAATTCACCCGAAATCTCACTTTTTAAACGGTTTATCTTTTCTATATCAATTTCAATACCTGTTATTGTGCCATCGGCCTGTCGCGATACATTTGATATATCGGAATAAGAGATATTGTTTTTATCCAGAATATTTAAAACCGCCTGATTTGCCGCGTTTAAAATAATTGTTTCGGCTTCGCTTTTTGCGTATGTAAAAACAAACGGCTTTACACTTATAAAGCAACCGACAAAAATTAGTGTTAAACCTAAAATCACAGCAAACCAGCGTTTTACTACTGAAAAAGTATGTCTGTTTTTAAAAAACTTCATTATCACACCCCCACTTTATCTTACGTAAAGTGACGGGTTTAGTGAAAATTATATTACAAAAAACAAAATACAGATAAAGTGCATAATACTTGCAAGCACTACAAAAATATGAAAGACAGAATGTATATATCGCACCTTTCGCCCTATTCCAAAAAGAACTGCTCCTATGGTATACATTATTCCACCTAAAAGCAGCCACGCAAATCCCCAAAACGTAAGCGCCTTATATACCGGTACAATAGTAACAATAACGCACCAACCCATACCAATATAACAAATCATTGAAAATATACTATATTTCTTTAAATCAATAGCTGTAAGTGTTATTGCAAGAGCAGCAATGCCCCACACAATGCCGAATATAACCCACGCGATAACTGGGTTTGTTTTTCGCACGAGAGAGAGCATTATGGGTGTATAAGTGCCTGCAATCATAAAATAAATGGTGCAATGGTCAAGTACTTGCAGAACCTTTTTTGCAAGCCCCGGTTTTACACCGTGATAAACGCTTGACATTGTAAAGAGAGAAATTACCGATGCGCCGTAAATAGCCGACGATACCACACCCCATACATTTCTGTGCCAGGCTGACACTATAACACAAAGAACAAGGTATACTACACCAAGTCCACCGCCTACAATGTGGGTTACCATATTAAAAATTTCTTCACCGTTTGTATAATCGGGAAGCAATCGGTCAATCAGTTTTATACGTTTCATAAAATTTACCTTTCAAGATAATTGCTGTTTAAATTATAACATAAATTAATTTTTATTGCAATCGGCACAAATTATATTTTATATGTAAAAACACCTACCACATTGCTGTAGTAGGTGTTTTTTGTAAAATTAAAATTATCGCTGAACACGACCTGAGCCGTCGCCGCCTGCAAGTTTTTCAACCTCAGAAACGCTTACGCGGTTGTAGTCGCCCTCAATTGAATGCTTAAGCGCCGAAGCTGCAACTGCAAACTCAATTGCTTCTTGTGTGGACTTGCCTGTAAGAATCGAATAGATAAGTCCGCCACCAAATGAGTCGCCGCCGCCTACACGGTCAACAATGTGCAGATGATATGATTTGGAGAAGCAATAGTTCTCGCCGTCATAAAGCATACCTGCCCAATCGTTATCACTTGCAGAAATTGATGAACGAAGTGTAATAGC
>JAZSBS010000044.1:0-12595 GCA_045602525.1 Acutalibacteraceae bacterium | reverse complement strand
ACCGTTATATTTGATTTGGTTGTTGCTATTATTGTAGGCCTCGTTTTACATTTTGCTATAGTTCTTTTAAAGAAAATCAGGAAGAAGGCATAACTTGGTTAAGGTTAAACGGTACACTTTTTGGTTGCTGCTTGCCGTTATAACAGGCGGTGTGTGTGGACTTTGCGGTGTAATATTTTCAAAAACCGTAGAGCTTGTGACCAATGTGCGTATGCAAAATGGATGGCTTTTATATCTGCTGCCAATAGGCGGATTAATATCAGCAAGCGTTTATAAACTATGTCGTATTAAAAACATAGGCACTACAAATGTTTTTGACTGTGTACGCACCGAGCAAAATTTGCCCAAAGGCTTGGCAGTCGCCATTTTTTTCGGCACCTGTATATCACATCTTTTTGGCGCATCGGTAGGTCGGGAAGGCGCTGCTCTGCAGATAGGTGGTGGAGTTGCAAACATTTTAGGTCGCATTTTTAGGCTTGATGAGGACTCGCGCCATATAACAGTTATGTGCGGAATGGCTGCTCTTTTTTCAGCTGTATTCGGTACACCCATTGCGGCATTTGTTTTTGTGCTTGAGGTGATTTTAACACCACTTTGCATATATGCCGCAACACCTGTTCTGATTTCAAGCTTTACGGCATTTATAATCTCTACCCTTTTAAAAGTTCATCCCGAACGATTTAATATAGGCGCTTTACCATCGTTTTCTGTAGCTCTTGTATGGAAAATTGCAATAATTACCGTAGCAGGTATTATTGCATCCTTTTTGTTTTGTGAGGGCTTAAGTTTGGGAAAAGTGTTTGCAAAAAAAATATTTAAAAATGAATTTTTGCGTATAGCAATAGGCGGTATAATTATTGTTATACTGACTCTGCTTATTGGCAACCGTGAATACAACGGTGGCGGTATCGATATTATTGAACGCGTATTTGATGGTTCGGTTTGGTACGAAGCATTTGCGCTTAAAATGCTGTTTACTGTAATATGCATATCATGCGGCTACAAGGGTGGCGAAATTATACCCACGTTGTTTATAGGCGCTACATTGGGTGGAGCATTGGCTTTGACGTTGGGAATACCCATCGAAACAGGCGCCGCTATTGGCATGGCAGTGCTCTTTGCCACTGCTACAAAATGCCCGTTTGCTACAATACTTATTTGTGGCGAGATGTTTGGTGTAACATGCCTACCCATTATAATACCTGTAGTAATTGTAAGCTTTGTCCTGTCGCATAAAATGCAGGGATTATACAGCAATTCAAAAGATATTTTAATTCTAATAAAAAATCATAACCACCGGTAATCAGTGGTTATGATTTTTTTATTTTTTAGATATTGCTTTAACATCTGATTTCGTGTATAGCACAGATGAAATAAGCATCATTACAATACAAACAACAATCAGGATATTTGAAATGGTTGCCGGTATGTTAAACCACACAATATGTATAAACATTGTGCTATAAAGCAAAACCGTATTTACCTTACCGTGCCATACCGCCGCCACAACATAACCTGCTTTTTTTAGCGTTATCATATTCATTATCGCGGCGAGCACCTCTTTTATAATAAGTATCACAAGAGGTATCAGCATAAGCGGAAAACGGGTAACAAGACAAAACAGCATTACAATCTGTGTAAGTTTGTCAGCCACGGGGTCAAACGCCTTGCCAAAATCGCTTATCATATTAAACTTGCGGGCAATAAAGCCGTCTATAATATCGGTAAGCCCCGATATTATAAATATTATCGTTGTCCACAAATAATTTTCCTTTATGCAGTAAAGCCAAACTATTACCGGTATCAAACACAGTCTAAAAAAAGAAAGAATATTCGGTATGGTAATAATTTTATTCTTATACTTATTTGTATTTTCGGTTACCGTAAAAATTCATCTCCCATTTTTTGCAATACACTGTAAGTATAATCCTTTATTTGCCAAAGGTCAAGTATATGATTTATTAATTTTGCGCAATAGGCACTACAAATACACCTTCACCGTAAGCTAGGTCTACGCGATATTTGTTTTCTTCATCAAGGTCTACTATCTTGGGTGTACCGTCGAAGTCATTACCGCCGTAAACCGCAACTTTTTTACAATTTTTAAAGGTAACTGTGGCTACATTGTTTCGATCTTTCAACGCATAGTTTACAAGCATATATGCTTCGCCATACTTTTCGCTTGTAAAACGGCTTATTACAAGATCAGTAGAAGCAGTTGCTTTTTCAAAATGCTTAGTGTTATTAAATTCGTTTTCGAGTAATAATTTTGACATATCCATATTACTACTAAAGCCTACCGGATTAATACCAATAACACTATCCCAATCGTAAGATAAGATTACATCAGCAAACGACTGTATTTCTTTGTGTATTTCTTGTACGTAGTAATACAAATTGCTTGGTTTGTTATCAGGATCAAGAATACAATAATTGTAGGTGTAATGTATTGTTGGTACAGTATAGCAATAATACTTTAGGGTTTCGGCACCAAAGGCAAGCGCCATATTAACCTGCAATCTCATATCTGCCTCGGTAAGCTCGCTTGCAAATTCAAGTCCTGCACTTGATTGCATAATTATTGACAGTTCGGAGTTATACTTTTTGGCTGTCTTAGCAACCGCCTCGTATGTAATAAGCCAATCATCCCAGCGCGGATATCTGTTATGCTCTTCATTAGGGAATGGATAAAAGTCAACCTCTATAAGCGGATTTTCAAACTTGCTCATAATATTCTCGGCATAATATTCAAGCTGTTCGTCATAAGTGGTAAAACCGTATGCCGAAGGAGTTGCATGCCTTGGTGTAATGGTCATAAAATACTGTGCATCAGGGTACACCTTTTTAAAATCTTCAATCAAAGTTTGAGATTTGTATTTGTCGATATCCTCTTTCTTGGGTTCGTCGGTTATCTTAACGGCTTTTATTATATCCTTGTATTCATCATAATAATCATAGTTGCTAAAAGGAGTTCCGTTAAAATAATCTTCACCCTCAATTTCACGTACAAACCAACTGTCGCCGTAGCCTAAAATCGCATCAAGCCCCACTTTTTTACAAAGTTTCAAAGCCTCCATCGTACGATTTGAGCCAAGGTAATACTGATTATCTGATGTTCTTGGCATTTCATCATGATTTGAAAATGACAATGCAGTAAAGCCCGCATCCTTATATAACTTAAATCCTTCCACTGATACATCTTTTGGTGCCCAAAGTCCAGCGATAATAAAATTGTGGTCTTCGTACTGAGGTAAATCAGTTTTAGGTTTGGATTTTTTTGATTGATCACAACCCGTAAAACACAAAATCATAACCAATAATAAAATAAATGCAATTATCTTTTTCCCCATATTTTTCTCACATTATGCCATCGGCACCACAAACACACCTTCACCGTACTCAAACTCAAAGCGGTATTTGCCCTCTTCGTCAAGCTCTACAATTTTTGGCGTACCGTCAAAACCTTTTCCACCGTAAAGGGCCAAACGGCTACAATCCTTGAAAGTTACGGTAGCTATATTATTTGGCTTATCTTTTACATCGTAGTTTACTAACATATATGCTTCACCGTACTTTTCGCTTGTAAAGCGGCTGATGGCAAGATCAGAAGAAGAAATTGCTTTTTCAAAATGCTTGGCATTTTCAAATTCACGGTCCAACATTGCCATCATATCCATATTACTGCTAAAGCCTACGGGGTTTGTCGCTATAATGCTATCCCAATCGTAAGCAAGTATTACACTTGAAAATGACTGTATTTCCTTATGTATATCCTGCAACCAATAATACATCTCATTTGGTGTGCTGTCTTGATTTAAAATACAATGCTCGTACATATAACCGACCGTACCATCTTCATTATATGTTCTAGGCACCTCATAGCAATAGTACTGTATATGGTCAAAGCCAAATGCAAGAGCAACATTTACCTGCATTCGCATATCACCTTCAGTCAGTTCTTTTGCAAATTCATTGCTTACACTGCTTTGTATAATTACTGTTTTATATGCATTGTGTTTTTTTGCAAGATTAGCAATAATTTCATGACCCAAAAGCCAATCCGGATGACGTGTGCATCTGTATATTTCTTCGGCGGGGAACGGATAACAGTCAACCGAAATAAACTTTTTGTCAAAATGAATCATTATCTCTTTTTCATAGGTATCGACAAGCTCATCGTAATCTACAAAATCCCAATATGTTCCGCCTGCATATCGCGGTGAAATATTTACTATGTAATAAGCATCAGGATAAACCTTTTGAAAATCATCCATCATAGCTTTGCTGCTATATCTGCCGTCATAGTGCTCCTTTGAGGGCTCATCAACAATGCTTACACCTGTAATTATATCTTTATAATCGCCGTAGATATCATATTGACTAAACGGTGTTTTGCTAAAGTAATCAAGATTATTTTCCGACCAGGTTGCTAACCAATCGCCGTATTGCAAAATCGCCTTTAGCCCCGTTTTTCGACAAAGTTCAAGCGCTTTCATAGTGCGATCAGAACCCAAATAAAACTGATGCTCACTATCTTTTTCAAGAGAATGATTAATCATTGCCAACGTAGTAAAGCCGACATCTTTATATTGTTTAAAACTTTCTTCGGTCATTTCATATGGCGCCCAAAATCCTGAGATTTCAAAAGACTGCTCCTCGTACTCGGGTAAAGCGTCTTTTTGCTCACAAGCTGCAAAACAAAATGTCATACAAAGAATTAAAATAATTGAAATGCATTTTTTAATCATACTGTTCCCCTTCTGTTTTAATATTTATTAAAATTATATCTTTAGACACATTTAAATTCAATACGCATTTAATTTTTGAATAACATATATTTAATTTTTGATAATACATATTTAATTTTATATAGTAAAAAAAGTTCCTCTATAGCAAGAGGAACTTTTAAAAATTTATACTAGCGGAACAACAAATATACCATCGCCATAGGTAAGTCCTGTTTTAAACTTTCCGTTTTTATCAAGCGAAACAATTTTGGGCGTACCCTTATAATCCTTACCGCCATAAATTGCCACCGAGCTACACTCTTTAAAGGTGACTTCTATATTATTTGTGTTACCGCGGTCAGTAAAGTTTACAAGCATATATGCTTCGCCGTACTTATCATTTGCAAAGCGGCTTATAAGCAGATCGCGTGTGGCGGTTGCCGATACATAATGCTTTGGATTATCAAACTTCTCGTCTTCAAGATTATCATCATATTGAAGTGCGCCCACACGCAATACCATATCCTCAGAACCTGTAATACCGATTGATTTGTCCCAATTGTAAGACAGCATTACATCTGCAAAGCTTTGTATTTCCTTATGTAATTTCTGAAGACTATAATACACCGGGCTTGGTGTATTATCCTGATTTAATATACAGTAGTCATACATACTGCTTGCGACTGTTCCATTCGCATTAAAATTTTGCGGCACTGAATAACAATAATACTGTAATGTATCTGCGCCAAAGGCAAGCGCAGCGTTTATCTCCCAACGCAAGTCGCTTTCGCTGAGGCTTGTTTCAAACTCACCGCCGCCAACACTTGACTGCAAAATAAAGCCCGGCTTAACACCATATTTTTTTGCAGAGTTTGCAATGTATTCATAATTCATGGCAAGGCTTTGGTCATCCCGCTTGTTCCCTTCGTGGAAAGGATATACGTCTACTGATATAAACGGATGTTCAAACGGCGCCATAAAGGTTTCTTCGCAGATTTGCATCATCTGCTCATAAGACTCAAAACCACGACTTGACAACGCAGTGTATGGTATCAAATTCACAATGAATTCAGCGTTTGGATATACCTTTTTAAAATCTTCTACAAGTGTTTTGTTACCATATTGCTCTATGTGTTTTAAATACGGCTCATCGCAAATATGTATGCCTGTTATAATATCTTTGTAATCACCATAAAGGTCGTATGTGCTAAAGGGTGTATTACCGTTATAACCTGTGCCCTCTACCTGCTCGGCTTTCCAATCGTTGTAGTTAAGGATAGCTTTAAGTCCTACTTTTTTGCAAATTTCAAGTGCTTTCATTGTGCGCTTTGAACCAAGATAAAACTGATCTTCGCTTGTATTACCAAGCGAATGATTTATCATTGCAAGAGTGGTAAATCCTACATCCTTATACTGCTTAAAGCTTTCCTCGCTTATTTCGTACGGCGCCCAGAAACCCGAGAGTTCAAATTGATGCGCGCTGTACTTTGGAATTTTATTGGCAAAAATCGTAGGAAGATTGCCTGTGTATTTTTCATACGTTATCTGGGATTGTGTCGATAAAGAATTTGATGATTGTACAGCATCGGAATCATTGGTGTCGTTATCACTGGAAGTACTGCTCTGAATGTTTGACACATTTGTTGATGTGCTACTGTTATTGTTTCCTATTATTTCAACTTCGTCCCAAATGATGTCAGAAGCAGTTGATGTATTAGAGCTATATCCACCGCTTATTTTTCTACAAGAAGCAAGTGTTGCAAGCATTGACATCACAATGACTACACACAATAACTTTTTTACAATTTTCATAAAGCTACCTCGTTTTTTATATAAGCGGGGTTATGAACACACCCTCGCCATAATTAAGTTCAAAGATAAATTTACCCTCTTTATCAAGTTCTACGATTTCAGGTGTGCCGCTATAGTCCTCACCACCGTAAATTGCAACAGCGCCGCAATCTTTAAAGGTAGCGGTAACCGTGTTTGCGTGGCTTCGATCGGCAAAGTTTACAAACATATAACCTTCACCATACTCTGCGTCTTCAAAACGGGTTATAAGCAAATCGCGTGTGCCTTTGGAATTTACATAATGCTTTGCATTTTCAAACTTGGCAGGATTCTCTTCATCCCAACCTGCTACGGCGCTGATGCGGTAAGTATCGGAGGTTTCACCCCACACGCCTATAACCTCTTGCCAGTCATAAGATAATACGACATTAGCAAATTTTTGAATCTCGGCATTAATTTCCTTAATATAGTAATATAAATCAGTAGGTGTTTTGTCATCCTTCTCTAACATACAGTAGTTATAATCAATTCCTTTGGGAACCGAATAACAATAATATTGCAGATTATCCGCACCGTATGCAATCGCGGCATATGCCTGCCAACGCATATCGGCTTCGCTTAACGTTTCCTCAAACTCAGCGCCTGTGCTTGACTGTAATATAAAGGTCTTTTCCGCATTATATTTTTTTGCCGTCTCAGCAATCATCTTATAATTCTGGGCAAGGTCCAGATCGGTGTTAGGATTTTTAGCATGGAAAGGATAAAGGTCAAGTGAAATATATGGATTTTCAAACTGGCTCATAATACGCTCGCCATAGTCGTCAAGCAGATGCTGATATGTGGGATACCCCCAACCGCTTGCATTTGCTGTTATAGGAATAAGATTTACTATATATTTTTTATCAGGGTAAATCTTTTTAAAATCCTCAATTAATTCTTTGGCTGATATGGTTTCCATTTCGTCTTTGTTAGGTTCATCGTTTATATGTATACCTCTTATAATATCCATATACTCGCCGTAATAATTATACTTGCTAAAGGGGGTAACATCAAAATACTCATCACCCTCATTTGCGCGATTAAACCAAGATGCACCGTAAGCTATATAAACATCTATACCTACTTTTTTGCAAAGTTCAAGCGCCTCCATAGTGCGTTTAGAACCTATGTAATACTGATTTTCGCTACAGCGCGGTTGGGCATCGTGATTTGTAAAAGACAAAACGTTAAATCCAGCATCTTTGTACTGTTTAAATGCCTCTTCTGTCATTTCGTTTGGCGCCCAAAGACCAGCTATTTCAAACGCGTCTGCCGGATACTTGGGCAAATCTGACTCGTCATATTTTTCTCCACATGCAGAAAAACAAAACGCCATAACAAGCACCAAAACCATTGCTAAAAATTTATTTAACATTTCTTACGACCCCTCAAAACGAATTATGTAATGCTTACCATAAAATTTTAACATATTATATTATTTCGGTCAAGAAAGAAACGAGGACTTTCCGCTTGGAAAGTCCTCTATTTTAAAATTGTTATTATACAATTGGTGTTACAAACACACCTTCGCCGTATTTAAGTTCAAGAGCAAGAACGCCGCTTTCGTCAAGAGTAACTATTTCGGGGGTATTGCTCCACTCCGCGCCACCATAAATTGCAACGGTATCACAATCTTTAAAGGTAGCGTTTACTTTGTTAACATTGCCGCGGTCGGTAAAATTAACAAACATATAGCCTTCGCCATATTGCTCGTTTTCAAAACGGCTTATAAGCAGATCGCGTGTAGCGGTTGCCGATACATAATGCTTTGGATTATCAAACTTCTCGTCTTCGAGATTATCATCATATTGAAGTGCGCCCACACGCAATACCATATCCTCAGAACCTGTAATACCGATTGATTTGTCCCAATCATAAGACAGTATTACATCTGCAAAGCTTTGTATTTCCTTATGTAATTTCTGAAGACTATAATACACCGGGCTTGGTGTATTATCGCGGTTTAATATGCAATAATCGTACAAATTGCTTATTTCATTGCCATCTTCATCATATCCCTTTGGAACAGCATAACAATAGTATTGCAAGCTGTCCGCGCCAAAGGCAAGCGCTGCATTTATCTCCCAACGCAAGTCGCTTTCACTAAGCTCCATTTCAAATTCTTTTGCACCTTCATCTGCACCGCCAACACTTGACTGCAAAATAAAGCCCGGCTTAACACCATATTTTTTTGCAGAGTTTGCAATGTATTCATAGTTCATGGCAAGGCTTTGGTCATCCAGCTTGTTCCCCTCGTGGAAAGGATATACGTCTACTGATATAAACGGATGTTCAAACGGCTCCATAAAGGTTTCTTCGCAGATTTGCATCATCTGCTCATAAGACTCAAACCCACGGGATGACAACGCAGTGTATGGTATCAAATTCACAATGAATTCAGCGTTTGGATATACCTTTTTAAAATCTTCTACAAGTGTTTTGTTACCATATTGCTCTATGTGTTTTACATATGGCTCATCGCAAATATGTATGCCTGTTATAATATCTTTGTAATCACCATAAATGTCATACTTGCTAAAGGGTTTGTCGGTGTTATAACTTTCTCCGCATTGATCAGCCACCCATTCATTATAACTAAGTATTGCCTTAAGTCCTACCTTTTTGCAAACTTCAAGTGCTTTCATTGTGCGCTTTGAACCAAGGTAAAACTGATTTTCGCTCGTTCTACCTAAAGAATGATTTATCATTGCAAGGGTGGTAAATCCCACATCCTTATACTGCTTAAAGCTTTCCTCACTTATTTCGTACGGCGCCCAAAAACCCGAGAGTTCAAACTCTTTGTCTGCATACTCGGGCAATTTTGCTTTTTTATCACAAGCTGCAAGTCCGAATACAAGAATTACGCTTAAAGATAATGCTAAAAATTTTTTTAACATAAAAAATCACCTTAATCCAATGAATATTTCTTTTCATATTCGTTATATTCTTCTACAAAATTACCAACTGCCGAGGTTCTTACCTTTCTTAAATACTTATGAGTATCAAGCTTGGGTGAATTTTGTTGAATTGTATATACGGCAATATTAGAACAATGATCCGATACTCTTTCCATATTGGTAAGCAGGTCTGAGAATACAAATCCCAATTGAACAGTACATTCGCCGTTTTGCAGTCGATCGATATGACGTGCCTTAAGCTCATCCTTAAGTTTATCTATTACCTGCTCGATAGGCTCTACGTGTGAAGCCAAATCAAAATCGTCATTTATAAATGAATTAACGGTAATATTAACAATTTCCTTAAGTGCATCAATCATAACGTTAATTTCACACTTTGCATCGTCAGAAAAAACAATATTTTTTTCTTTGATTTCCAAAGCAGTTCCACAAATATTTAACGCATGGTCACTGATTCTCTCAAAGTCGCTGAGTGAGTGCAACATACGTGACACAGAATGCGAATCATCTTCCGATAAATTATTACTGCTAAGCCGCACAAGATACGTACCAAGCTTGTCCTCGTATTTGTCGGTAAGTGTTTCAGTGTCACGCACAAACTGCGCTTTGGTTTCATCATATTTACTGATAAGCTCAAGCGAAACCATAATAGCCTGACGTGTGTAATCGGCCATTTCGTTTGCTATGCGGCGGCACTCACCAATAGCAAGTGGTGTATTGTTAAATATACGCTCGTCCAAAAATACGGTGTGCTGTTTTTCATTCTTATCATCAGGAACAATCTTAGTACAAAGCTTTATAACCCATTTTTTAATCGGGAATAAAACAACCGTTGTAACAAAGTTAAACATTGTATGAACTATTGCTACGCCTACCATATCAATTGGAGCGTGCAAAAGTGTAACGCTAAATATTTTCATTCCATACATTATTGCCATACAGAGTGCAGAGCCAAGCACGTTTACAAAGAAGTGCATTATAACGACACGCTTTGCATTTTTGTTGGTGCCCGCACTTGAAATAAGCGCTGTAACGCAGGTACCAATATTTGCACCTAATACAAGTGGTATTGCCATTTGCCAGGTCAAAGGATTATCGGTAGCTATTTGTGCCAGTGCCAATGCCTGAACAATACCGATTATTGCAGCCGACGATTGAATAACACCTGTAAATATAGTAGAAACCAACAGTGCAATTACGGGGCTTGTAAGACTTGCCAAAAACTTGTCGAAACCGGGTATTGAACGTACCGTTACCATTGAAGCGCTCATCAGCTCCATACCAAACATAAGCACCGCAAAACCAATAAATATAAGACCAAGATTGTGCTTTTTCTCAGATTTGGTAAACATACGGATTACTATACCAACAAAAGCAAGTATGGGTGCAAACGTCATAGGCTGTAGCAGAGTCATTACAAAGCTGTCTTTACTTATGCCAGCAAGACTGAGTATCCAAGCAGTGAGAGTTGTACCCACGTTTGAGCCCATTATCATACCAAACGTGTTTCCAAACTGAACAATGCCCGAGTTTACCAGACCAACAAGCATTACGGTAAATGCCGATGAAGACTGAATTGCAACGGTTATACCCGCACCCAAGAAAAACCCAAAAAAGTCATTTGAGGTCACTTTTTTCATTGTGCGCTCAAGACCGCCGCCTGCCATTGTTTCGAGACCTGTTGACATTACGTTCATACCATACATAAAAAACGCCAATCCGCCAACAAGCATAGCAAGCATTATAAGTATCTGGGTTGCGCCGCTGGATTCTATCAATATTTCCATATTGTCATTTCCCCCCTCGTAATATTTGAAATACCTGTGTAATTAAAACTTAATCTTTTCAGCAATATAGGATTTAAGCTCAGCAATCGGTATGCGAACCTGTTCCATACTGTCGCGTTCACGAACCGTTACGCAACCATCCTCTTCGCTTTCAAAATCATAGGTAATACAGAATGGTGTGCCGATTTCGTCCTCACGACGATAACGCTTACCTATTGAACCTGCATCATCAAAGTCAACCATAAATTCTTTAGCGAGTTCATTTTTTATTTCCATTGCTTTATCAGAAAGTTTTTTAGAAAGCGGAAGAACAGCAGCCTTAAATGGAGCAAGTGCAGGATGAAGTCTTAAAACTACACGCTTGTCACCCTTTTCGTCAACCTCTTCGTCATAAGCATTGCAAAGGAATGCAAGTGTTACACGGTCAGCGCCCAAAGACGGCTCTATAACATATGGTACATATTTTTCGTTTGTTTCAGGGTCAAAGTATTCCATCGGCTCGCCCGAATGCTCAGCGTGCTGACTTAAGTCATAATCGGTACGGTCGGCAACACCCCAAAGCTCGCCCCAACCAAACGGGAACAGGAACTCAAAGTCGGTAGTAGCCTTAGAATAGAAGCAAAGCTCATCTTTATCATGGTCACGAAGACGCAGTGCATTTTCGTCCATACCAAGATTTATAAGCCAGTCGCGACAGAAGCTACGCCAATAGTCGAACCACTGGAGATCTGTACCCGGTTTGCAGAAGAACTCAAGCTCCATCTGTTCAAACTCACGGATACGGAATATAAAGTTACCTGGTGTTATTTCATTTCGGAATGATTTACCGATCTGACCTACGCCAAATGGCAACTTACGACGTGTGGTACGCTGAATATTTTTAAAGTTTACAAATATACCCTGTGCAGTTTCAGGGCGGAGGTAAAGTGTTGATGAACTGTCCTCGGTAACACCCTGGAATGTTTTAAACATAAGGTTAAACTTGCGTATATCGGTAAAGTCCTGTGATCCGCAATCGGGGCAAGCAATACCCTTTTCACGAATGTATTCCATCATTGCAGCATCACTCATAGCAGCGGGATTATCTGAAAGTCCGTTTTCAGCAACATAGTCCTCAATAAGCTTATCTGCTCTGTGACGAGTTTTACATTGACGACAATCCATAAGCGGATCAGAAAAGCCGCCAAGGTGGCCTGAAGCTACCCAGGTTTCAGGATTCATAATAATTGCACTGTCAAGACCTACGTTGTATGGATTTTCCTGAACAAATTTTTTCCACCAAGCGCGCTTGATATTATTTTTAAGTTCAACACGCAACGGACCGTAATCCCAG
>JAZSBS010000043.1:0-5518 GCA_045602525.1 Acutalibacteraceae bacterium | reverse complement strand
CCTTGGCCTCCGACTTTCGGCAATTTCATAAGCCTTTTCAAATTGCAAACCCGCAAGCAGTACCTGCACACGTATGTGATCTTCTTCGCCAAGCATTATGCAAATGCTTTCATCATCCGATATTATTATTGCCCGATTTTTATAATCCGAAGCAAAGCGATGGCTTATGATATGTCGCTCTACCATAGCAAAACGCTCTATTTCAGGTATATCCTCCATAGCAATATATTTAAGCGAATTTGCAAGCGGCGTATCGCTTTCTAAAACAACCTTTCGAACCGCTTCGTTTACCATTTTAAACTGCTCGGGTTTCATTTTAGAGGGAAAAGGTATACCGTTTATATTACGCGCAAGTCTTATTCTGGTGCTTACTGCAATATCATCCTGGGGCGCTGATACACTGTACCAATAACTCATAGAGCATCCCCCTCTAACTTTTTAATTTCATCACGCACAACTGCGGCTTGCTCGTACTTTTCTTGCTGCACAAGACGGCTAAGCAGACTACGAAGTTCATCAATATTATCTTTATTTACTTGTTTCGCAACTGACACACAATTAGGCATTTTACCTATATGCTTAGTACTGCCGTGAACCCTTTTTAAATATGGTAAAAGTTGTTCGTAAAAGGTGGTGTAACACTCGGGGCAACCGCATTTACCGCTTTGGGCAATATCTGAAAAGGAAGAGTCACAACAAGAACAGCGTGTAACCTGTGAATTTTTTTGCAAACTTACTGTATCACCCAACATTGAAGATAACATCTGCGAAAGATTGTTACCGTTTATATTATTATAACCTTCAATTGCAGCGCAATTGGCACAGAGGTACTTTTCGTGAACTACGCCATTAATTACCGAGCGTATATGAGTTGTGGCACCTGTTTTTCCACATTTTTCACAAAGCATAAAATCAATCCTCTCAAATCTGAACAAGCAACATTTCTTTGAGTATTGCCGCGCGCAAGCTATCCTGTAAAATAACAGGCACACTGCGCATAACGTTGTTTGAAAGCGCAGCATACATAATGCGTGCGGTTTCTTTGGAAATAAGCTCTGACTGCAAACAGTTTTCAATGACAATACGCGCGCTCATTGTGTCAATACTGTCACCTATCGAATTAATTATATGCATAAAGGCTGTCGACTTACGCATAACAACGCGGCTTATTTTAATATATCCGCCACCGCCACGACGACTTTCAATTATATAACCGTGCTCGGGTGTAAAACGCGAAGACAGCACATAGTTAATTTGACTTGGCGCGCAACCTATAATATTAGCAAAATCATTACGCTGAATTTCGGCGGTGTTCTCATCCGACTCGTTAAGCATACGTAGTATTTCATTCGTTATTAAATCGCTTATTTTCACAAGTCCATCCCCTTTTGACCTTCTTTGACTTTTGATATTTTAATTATAAACGCAAAGTCAGTAAAAGTCAATAATTATTTTTTGTAACACATTATTTGCCTTTAGCATAGTATGTGATGAAAGACAAAAAAGGAGGTCTTGATTATGTGTAATAATGGCTTTGGTGGTTGTACTTGGATAATCATCCTTATCCTCTTGTTCTGCTGCTGCGGTAACAACGACAACGGTTGCGGTTGCAATACCTGCAATAACAACGGCTGCGGTTGCTAATTAGAAATCCATACAGCAAAGCACTGGGCACCTGATATCAGGTGCCCAGTGCTTTTCGTTAAACAATCAAAGCCTGACAGTACTATACTGTCAGGCTTTTATGTAAATATTAGTTATTGTTATCAAAGAATTTCAAAACAGAGCCAAAATTGTCATCATCGCCGTCGCCTGTGTCGCCGAGAAGAGCAGCAAGGTCATCCTTCTTGTCATTCTTCTTATCATCGCCAAGACCGGTAGCTACAACAGTAACACGTATGGTGTCTTCAATGCTTTCGTCAAGCTGAGCACCCCAAATGATTGTTGCATCGGGATGAGCCATTTCTGCAATAATTGTAGAAGCCTGCTCAACCTCTTCAAGACCAATATCGTCAGAACCTGTAATGCTGATAATTACACCACGCGCATTATCCATAGAGGTTTCGATAAGCGGGCTTGTAATTGCCATACGAGCAGCCTGCTCTGCCTTGTCGCGACCAGTTGCTACACCAACGCCCATATGTGCATAGCCTGCGTCAGCCATAATAGCTCTAACGTCAGCAAAGTCAAGGTTAACAAGTGCTGTAACGTTGATAAGCTCTGAAATGCTTGATACGCCCTGACGAAGAACATCGTCAGCAATGTTAAATGCATTTTTAAATGTAATCTTCTGCTCAGAAACAAACTTAAGTCTTTCGTTAGGAATAACGATAAGGCTGTCTACCTGTTCACCAAGAGCAGCAATACCAGCTTCAGCCTGAGCCATACGCTTTTTACCTTCAAAAGCAAAGGGCTTTGTAACGATACCAACGGTCAGAATACCAAGCTCTTTAGCAATTGCGGCAACAACGGGAGCTGCGCCTGTACCTGTGCCGCCACCCATACCTGCAGTAATAAATATCATATCAGCACTGCGAAGAGCTGCTGCGATTTCATCACGTGACTCCTCTGCTGCGGCACGGCCGTTATCGGGATTACCGCCTGCGCCCATACCTGCCGCTGATTTTTCACCAATCTGAATTTTCTGATCTGCTTTTGAAAGGAAGAGTGCTGCCTTATCGGTATTGATAGCAATAAACTCAACACCGCGAACACCGGCTGCAACCATACGGTTAACTGCGTTACCGCCGCCGCCGCCAACACCTACGACCTTAATTTGAACTACGTTTTCCATCTCGTCTGCAACTTCGAATGGCATTTAAAATTCCTCCATCTTTATACAAATATAGTAATACGCATTAATACACGAATATATATTATCATAACTTAAAACAAATTTCAATAGTTTTTATTACAAATTTGTAACTTTTTTTAACTATTTTCTTCTACAAAGCTTCCCTGACTGTTCGTTGGGGTCCACATACTCAAATTTATCTTACCTTTTCGGTCGGTAATACTCTCTATCATACCTGCAAGATGAGCAGTTTTTTCTTCAATGTAATCGGTAGTGCCAAGCACTACAGTAAATCTACCCTCGACCTCAAGAGATAAATCTAATATATTGCTTACATCAATTTTATCGATATTTATTCCCTTTTGATTTAAAACTGTTATGAGAGTGTTTACAAGCTGCTCTTCCGCATCATTTTTATAAACAGCCTTTTGGGCAACCTTACCCTCAATACCGCTTGTTATAATTTGAAAAACATTTTCGGGTGTTTCGGTTTGTTCTTTTAATATATATCCGCTATCACTTAATATAAAGTAACTGTCCCCTGTTTGATAATACGCATATTCTCTGGCATCGGTAACGTTTAAAACAACCGCATCAGGTAAAACGCGTTTTAGTTTTACACTATCAACATATGGTAAAGCTTTTCTTATATTGCTTTCAATTTCCTCCTCTGATACTACAAAAAGGTTATCGTCGGTTGTAAGCTTTGATGCCTTAATAATCTCTGATTTAGAATAAATTTCACTACCCGAAACATTTATACGTTTTATTGGAAAGAACACTGTAAAGCACATAACGGCAAGCGTTAACAGCGTAATAATAAGAAAAAATATAAATGCCGTTTTCAGTCGTCTGCGCCTTGCTTTTTTTTGACGCTGAGCCCGACGTTTATTTACCTCGGATTGCATTTTTTCACTTCCCTTTTACTTCCTTGATATCCGCACCCAAAAGCGACAATCGCAAAACTATACCCTCGTATCCCCGTTTTATATGATGTATGTCATCGATAGCGGTTATTCCCTCTGATGCGAGAGCTGCCACAACCAGTGCCGCACCGCCACGAAGATCGGTACATTTACAAGGAGCCGCCGAAAGTGTAGTTACACCCTCAATAATTGCTACCCTGCCCTCAACTTTAATATTAGCGCCTAAGCGTTTAAGCTCATCAACATAACGAAAACGATTTTCAAATATATTTTCAACAATAACAGATGTTCCGTATGATTTTGACAACATCGCAAGCACAAGAGGTCCAGCATCTGTAGGAAATCCAGGATATATCGCAGTTCTTACGGTTGATACACGCGACAATCTTTGCGGCGCTTTTATAGTAAGACTTGTATCATAACACTTGATTTTACATCCTGCCTCTTCAAAAACCGAATTAATTGCAGTAAGATGCTCGGGCATTACGTTTTTTAAAGTAATTTCGCTACCCGTTACTGCCGCCGCTGCCATATAGCTTGCCGCAGCAATGCGGTCGGGAATTACAGTATGCGTGCAGCACTTAATGTTTTCTACGCCATAAATTGTAACCGTATCTGTACCTGCTCCGTAAATACACGCACCACAGGCATTTAAAAAAGCGGCAAGGTCACAGATTTCTGGTTCTTTTGCGGCATTGTGTATCACCGTAACACCCTTTGCTGTAGTTGCTGCCAAAATAATGTTTTCGGTAGCGCCGACACTTGCAAAGGACAGATAAATACGGGCACCGCGAAGTCCTTTTTGTACATTAAATTCTATAAGTCCATGACTTTCTGTAACCTTGGCACCCAAACGTTTTAACGCAGATATGTGCAAATCAATAGGACGCGGTCCTAACTCGCAACCGCCCGGACTGCTTATTACTGCATTTCCACATCTGCCAAGAATCGCGCCCAAAAAAATCACAGACGAACGCATCTTTAGCATAAGGCTATCCGGTATTTGACAGCACTGTATTGTATTTGAATTTACTGTAACAGTATTATTATTAAAGGAACAATCGCAACCTAAATGCCTTAAAATATTAATCGAAGCATTGACATCAGATAACTGTGGACAATTATGTATTACACTCGTTCCACGACATAACACTGTTGCTGCAAGTAGCGGTAAAACACTGTTTTTGGCGCCGTGAATTTCCACCTCACCAAAAAGTCTTTTACCACCGTTTATAACTATTTTTGACATTGTTGCTCCCCCTAAATAAAGGTATTACAATGCCATATTATGCAAATTTTTAAAAATTGCTATTTTTATCTATGCATTTGTGTACAATTGCATTATTATCTCATAAATTCTTTCGTTTGCATCCATTATCGCGCCTTTTTTAGAGGCATCAGACATGCTTGTAAGACGTGGTTTATTTTCGATTAGATTCGATACTACATCAATGAGCTTTTCGTCGGTCAAATCCTTTTCCTCAATTATTTCAGCAGCTCCTATGCGTTTTAGGGTCATTGCATTATGAAATTGATGATTTTCAGCAACGTAAGGTGACGGTATAAGTACGGCAGGCTTACCGCAAGCAAGCAGCTCGCTAAGTGTTATGGCGCCTGCCCTACAGATTATAAGGTCTGCCGCCGCCATACATACATCCATATCGCTGATGTATTCACGCACATCAATTTTGTCTGACAAATTAATATCTTTAAGATTATTAATAAAATCGTCGTAACCCGACTTTCCCGTGCCATGTATATGATAAAATTTATCAGTACCGTTATGCCATTTTATAAG
>JAZSBS010000042.1:0-2938 GCA_045602525.1 Acutalibacteraceae bacterium | reverse complement strand
ACTTCTTGGTACAACGACACCGATACCGAGTTTGTGATTACCACTGCAGAGCAGCTTGCAGGTCTTGCTAAGCTTGTTGATGAAGGCAATACCTTCGAGGGTAAGACAATTAAGCTTGATAAGGACCTCGATCTTTATGTTAAAGGTGAAAATGGCGAAGCCGTATGCTTTGATCCTATCGGCTCTTACAGAAAGGATCTGTCTTTCAAGGGCACCTTCGACGGTCAGGGCTACACTATCTCCAGCATGAGCCAGAACACCTGGGCATTGGATAATGGTTACTACTATGGCGACCTGGGACTAGGTCTCTTTGGCAAGGTTGAAGATGCTACGATTAAGAACCTAGTTATAGAAGGCGCAAGCATTTCCGGTGAGAACGGCCTATGCGGCACCGTTGCTGCAACTGCCTACGGCGAGTGCACCTTTGATAACATCACTGTGAAGAATTCTCAGGTCAATGACTACCAGTACTATGCCGGTGGTATTGTTGGCTGGGCATCCGGTAACCATACCTACAAGAATATTAATATGGATGCTTCCACCATTATTGGTTCCCAGTGGGGCGACTTTGGTAATGCAAATGGCGGTATTATTGGTGGAATAGGCTCGAGCGGCAATTATCATTTTGAGGATTGCACCGTTGCATGCCGTATTGATGCTACTAATGACGTAGTTTCCGCTTACCAGTGGTATAACTACCGTAACAGCGGTATGCTCATTGGTAGAGTGCCTCAGACAATAACAAATGGCGAAGTGCAAACTGTTGCCACTCCCAATAATGTCACCTGTAAGAACGTAACCGTTATTTACGGTGATTGGGCAAATTACACTTACTGCGAATTTGCCGGTACCGGTTATCCTTTTGTTCGCGTACAGGCTGGTGTCAGTGTTGACGCATACTCCAATGTTCGCTACGGCCATCCTACCGATGCGAACGGCAACACTGTTGTAGACGATAATCACGTACACAACGACGGTGAGGCACATCATGAGCTTATTGCCTTCGACCAGCTGTTTGGCGGTCCCGCAGATCATCGTTACTGCTACTACGGCATTAATGCTTTTGACGGCGTAAACGTTGTTTATAACAACAAATAATTCTGTTTTGTTCATTTTAAGTCCGCCCTATCCCTCCTTATGAGGGATAGGCGGCAATCAAAAGACATAAGGCAAATTCTTGTGTCTTTTTATTGCCGATGTTATCAGTATTAAAAAATTTTCTCGGTAAAATATAATCCCTAAGCGAGTTGATTCTTAATGTTACAGTTTATTCTAGGTCTTATTGTAGGCGGCATTGTAGGTTTTGCAGTTTGCGCTATCTGCAGTATGGCTGGCACCGATGACCGAACAGATACCCAATGCACCAAGAAAACAGGAGAAGAAAATGCACGTAGCAAATAACCCCGATACTGAACTTTACCTACTAATTGGCATAGTTGCCGCATTTTTCCTGTTTTTATTGTTGTTCGGCTTGGTTTCGTTCTTAAACGGCTTTTCCCAGGAGCTTAAATATATAAATGGTGAAATCAAACGAACTGACGGTTCTGAAAGACGTTATTGGATACGACAAAGACGGAGATTATGGTTGTCCTTAATTCCGTTTGTGAAATATTAATTTACTTACAACAGAGGTTTTCTCTGTAGTGAGCGTGGTAATAAAATGTGTCTTGTCTTCAAACATTTTTACCTCGCGTCGCCCATCCCTCTCAGATGGGCGGCAATCAAAGGGTATAAGTGTGGTTCTTGTACCTTTTGATTGCTGATGATTCTTTTCCCTTTTGCAAGGAGGCAAATACATTGTTAAAAAACAAAATATTCAGACGATTAGCGTTACTTGTCTCGTTGATAGTTCTTCTAACTTCTACAGTAAATACCACCTTTGGTTTTATCGTGACGAAAACAGATAGCTTGATAAACACTTTTGTTCCGTTTGATAGCGTTATCAGTAATCTTTTGATAAGCAAGAATGTAGAACACCCCTTTGGTGATGAATATGTAATACCGGATAATATCGCCTTTGATTTCAAGGTGGACTTCGGTTCCATATACGCGAATACCACAATTAAAACAACAAATGGTGATATTACTGCCGATAAAAATGGCTCTATTCAAATATCCGTAAAGCCTGGAGAATCTTTTGCAGTTGAAGGGATTGACGCAGGTACGAAAGTAACCGTTACAGAGATACAAAAAGATGGCAGCGGTTTTACCGTTAAAGACAGTGCAGCCACTATGGAAGGAATTGTAGCAGAAGACGGCAGTTTAAAATTCGAGTATGTGAACATCTATACCCCTGCAAGCGTACAGCCTGTTAATGTATCCGTCGTAGGCACAAAGATTCTTGAAGGACGCGAGTGGCAAAGCGGAGATGCTTTCTCATTTACATTAGAACAAAAGCAGAGCGATGAAATTTGGACGGTTATTGGCACAAAAACCGTTACCTATGATGCGAATAACACCGCCTTTAATCAATTTGATTTTAGTAACTTGATACAGGCACTTACATTTGACAAAGTTGGCACATACAATTTCCGTATGACTGAGGTTATAGGCAATCATGAAAATGTTGATTACGATAAGAGTGTAAACACTTTTGCTATTAAAGTTACCGACGTGGATATGGATGGCAAATTAGAAGTATCGACCGTAACCGCTACGCAGAATGCAAAAGTAACCGAGACGGACGGAAAATACAAGGTCAATATCACATTCAACAACACCTTTATCCCTGTTGTTTCAGAACCTGATGATATAGAGGTTAATATTGGTGTGAATAAGACGGTTAAGAACACCGGAGTTTCATCCATCGGCCCTGCCGGATTTGAATTTGTTTTAGAAAATACCGTAAGCGGTGAAAAACTCGCACTCAAATCGGATGAAAACGGTAAAGCGGTCTTTGTTCTTCCGTTTACCGCGACTGATGTTGGTAAAACCTATA
>JAZSBS010000041.1:0-8241 GCA_045602525.1 Acutalibacteraceae bacterium | reverse complement strand
CAAGTTCTTTTCGACAGTTAATGTTAAGCTTTTCGTATATTATCTGTATATAATTTGTAACCGTGCGGTCTGATATATGCATATGCGCAGCAATCTCTTTTGCACGCCAGTTTCTTGAATAAAGCATAGCTATAGTAAATTCGGCAGGTGTAAGTTCAAATGTAAGTTTACCTTTATTTCTATGGTTATATACCTCATACCAACCAGTATTATATTTTTTTGCAAGTGATATTATTTTTTCGTAATCTTGTGGGTATGTTTTCTTAAAATTATTTTCAATCAATCCTTGAAGCAAACTATAATGTTCAACGATCGGCATAAATATATTGTGCGGGTGCGCAATTTCCCAAGTTTTTTTAATATATTCGGTTGCCTTATCGAGTTGCAACAAATTTATGTAGTCAATTGCGCATATAATATTGCAATACATTTCAGAAATAGGATACATTCTCGAAGAGCAATTTACCGCAGTCTGAGCAATACCAAGTGAACGCGCATAATCTTTAGCAAGATAAGCCTTGTATGCCGAAAGATAACATGCCATCATCTTTAGACCCTCCGACATATATTTCATATGTTCTTCGATAAGAGGGATATTTTCAAATGGTATATGCAACTGTGTCTTTAAAACAACAGCCGCAAATATTTTGTTTGCATTTTCTTCGGCGACCTCTTTATCATCAAGGTCAAGTTTTGCAACCTCATCATATATAATATTCGCTGCAAAACGGGTTTTGTGAATATGATCACCACACAAATTGGCAAACGCATTAAAAAGTGCTGCTGAAATACGGTATTGTTCATTTGGCGAATTAAGATACTTTTCGGTAATCTCGATTGTTTTCTCCAAATTTCCCGTAAAATAATGTAACTGCGCCATAACAATATTGCGTCTGTCTTCATCTACAATATCGTTTACCTTTTGCACTATATCACCATCGGTGTATGGCACTTGAAAAAACGGATATGGGATTTGTGTTGGTGTGCTCACAGCAATACCGCTTGTAGCGATATCGTCAATCGGTATCATCCAATCACGACCGACCTTTTGCGCACCAATGATTTTACCCTCTTTTGCCCACTTTTGAACTGCGCGCACCGTAACGCCCATACGGGCTGCCGCTTGCACCGCTGTTTCAAACTTCATTTATTTCATCTTCTTTCAAACTGGCGAATAGAAAAGTTTTCGTTGATTCTACTAATTAACAAAGGGATGTCCCTTCACTTTTTTAATTATATTACTTTTTAGGGCAAAAATAAAGTATTTTCTTGCAAAATATGTATAAAAGATATATAATTATTATGTATTGTTATAATTTCTTTTCAAATACTAAAATTGGAGGGAAATTATATGAGTAACAATAACAACAAAGTTTCTGAAAATGAGCAGTTGGACACCATTAAGGAACTTGGTTCCATTGAAACAGTAGACGGAAAACATAAAATATTTTGCCTTACAATAATTGGCGAAATTGAGGGACACAGCGTTTTACCCGAGCAAAGCAAAACTACCAAATATGAGCATATTATTCCACAACTTGTGGCTGTCGAGCAGGATGACAATATTGAGGGTATGCTTGTTATTTTAAATACCGTTGGTGGTGACGTTGAGGCGGGACTTGCCCTTGCCGAATTGATATCTGGTATGAAAAAACCTACTGTCAGCTTTGTTTTAGGTGGCGGTCACTCAATAGGCGTACCATTGGCAGTATCGGCAAAGCGCTCGTTTATAGCACCAAGCGCCACAATGACTATTCATCCGGTGCGAACAAGCGGTCTTGTTATCGGTGTGCCGCAAACAATGAATCATTTTGCACGTATGCAGGACCGAATCACTGATTTTGTGGTGCGCAATTCAAGCATTACTTCTGCTCGTTTTACCGAACTAATGATGAACACAGGCGAGCTCGTAACCGATGTAGGCTCTACACTATCGGGTAAAAAGGCAGTGTCGGTAGGTCTTATTGATTCTTTAGGGTCACTCAATGAGGTTTTGGAAAGTCTTTATAAAATGATTGAAAGCAATTAACAGTGTCGGTTTTTCGACACGATACATAAATTTTTGTTTTGAGGTGTTACATAGATGGCAACAAAAAAGAGGAGCAGAACTTCCTCCAAAAAACAAACACAAGCAGCAAGCAAGGCGACCCGCCAGCTTCATTCTGTTATATGGTTTGCTGTAGCTGTATTTTTAATGTTTGTTGTATTTATTAAGGGCGAACATTTCTGGACTGTGCTACATAACTTTATGTTCCAATTATTTGGTGTTACAGCATATTTTTATCCATTTTTATTAGGGGCTGTAGCAATAATTTTTGCCACAGACAAGTTATCTTCTAATATTAATGCAAAAATAATTGAATCGATTGTTCTTGTGGTGCTGATAGGCGCGTTTATAGATGTATGCTCCACACCAAAAAACCAATTCATAGGTGAAATGTTTACATCAAATATTTCTGAAGCCTGGAGCCTTACACATAAGTTTGGTGGCGGATTGTTTGGTACTTTGATAGGGTTTCCAATTGGTTTGGCATTTGGTAAAACGGGCGCAATAATAACGCTTATCTTACTTATTTTTGTGTTTATAATGATAATAACAGGCACACATCTTATAGCATTGTTCAAAGCACTTGTAAAGCCCGCTCAGGTCGTATCCGAACAGGCAAGCAATGCATTTGCCGAGCGTGCCTTGCGTGAAGCCGAAAAGCAAGAAAAGCCCAAAAAAGAATTAAAGGTTATTAAAGGCTTTGACGTTGATTTAGAGGTTGATGAACCCGAAAAACTTAAAAAACGCAAACCAAACCTCGATGAAATGCAGCAGAAGCTTGTAGACAGCTATAATGGTGAAGAAACAGCTTCATCCACAGAGGATACATATACACCTGTTGACGACACAGCCGATATTGACGAGGCTATAATTTCTGCACGTGAAGAAGCAGAAGAAATAAAGCCTGAAAGAATTACAGTAGACTTTAAAAAGGAAACCGACGCTGTGGCAAACGAGATTTCAGAAAATGCCGACGATATGCCTATATACAAATTCCCTCCTCTTAGTTTGCTTGACAGCATCAACAGCGCTGACAGTAAGACCGTTGCCGCCGAGCTTGAAACCACGGCGCAGCGACTTGTTGATACACTTAAGAGTTTTGGAGTTGAAACACAGGTTATAAATGTTAGCCGCGGTCCTACAGTTACACGCTATGAGTTACAGCCAAAAGCGGGTGTAAAGATTAGCAAAATTACAAGTCTTGCAGACGATATTGCGCTAAATCTTGCGACAGCAGGCGTACGCATTGAAGCGCCGATACCCAACAAGGCAGCCGTTGGCATCGAAGTTCCAAACCGCGCCAGCGCTATGGTTGGTATCCGCGAGGTTATAGAATCAAGCACATTTTCCGCTTCAAAAAGCAAGCTTACAGTTTCTATGGGTAAGGACATCGGCGGTAACACAGTGGTTGCAGACATTGCAAAAATGCCGCACGGACTTATTGCGGGTGCTACGGGCAGCGGTAAATCTGTATGCATTAACTCGTTTATTATAAGCTTACTCTACAAAGCTTCTCCCGATGACGTAAAGCTTCTTATGGTTGACCCCAAGGTTGTAGAGCTTGGAATTTATAACGGCATTCCTCACCTGCTTGTTCCTGTTGTTACCGAGCCTCGCAAGGCGGCAGGAGCGCTTGGATGGGCAGTTAATGAAATGGAACAGCGCTATAAAATGTTTGCCGACCGCGATGTTCGAAATATTGAAGGCTACAATAAGCTTGTTGAAACCTTGGTTGACGAGCCCGAAGTTAAAAAAATGCCGCGTATTGTCATAATTATCGACGAGCTTGCTGACCTTATGATGACAGCTCCAAAAGAGGTTGAGGACTCTATAAACCGTATAGCTGCAAAGGCGCGTGCTGCAGGTATACATCTACTTATTGCGACACAGCGTCCATCGGTTAATGTTGTAACTGGTGTTATAAAAGCAAATATACCCACGCGAATTGCATTTGCAGTATCTTCACACATCGACAGTGGTACGATACTTGACTGCGCAGGCGCCGAAAAACTACTTGGACGCGGTGATATGTTGTTCCGTCCTGTCGGCGCTAACAAGCCTAATCGTATACAGGGTTGTTTTGTAAGTGACGAAGAGGTTGAACGTGTCGTAGACTTTGTAAAAAGTGGCGGCAAAGCCAATTACGACGATAACATTATGCTTGAAATTGAGCGTCAGGCGGCTATTGAAAAACAGCAGCGCACAGGTGTTTCCGAAGAAGCAGCCGATTCTGATGACCCAGTACTTGACGAAGCAATTAAGGTTGTTGTAGAACTCGGTCAGGCATCCACTTCCCTGTTGCAGAGAAAATTAAAGCTTGGCTATGCCCGTGCCGCTCGTATAATCGACCAGATGGAAGAACGCGGAATCATAGGCGGATACGAAGGTGCCAAGCCACGTCAGGTTCTTATCACACCAGAGCAACTTATGGAAATGCGCGCAGGAAGCGATGATTAATTCATAATGCACAATTAATTTAAGCACCCACTTTAAAAACAAAGTGGGTGCTTAAATCATTTTTATCTGCTATTTTAAATAAAAAACTTCTTCCATAAGCGGTTGAGCGCCTGTTTTTTCATCAAGCTCCATACGCATAACGTCTTTCATATAGACATTCCAACGGTCAACAACTTCACTTTTAGCCTGAACCTCAGAGGCGTAATCAATACCCTTTTCACATTCATAATAACCAAAAAGCTCGTTGCCAACACACCAGATGGAATAGTTACAAATACCGGCTTTCTTTAAAACCTCTACCATCTCGGGCCAGATTTCATTATGCCGTTTCACATATTCTTCCTTTTTTCCGTCTAATATAACAGCTTTCCAAGCATATCTTTCCATAAAAAGTTACCTCCTGTTAAATTCTTCAAGCGAATAATACTTGCCACCCATTTTAATGAGTTCATCTTTGTCTTTTTCAAAGATATTATCCTTAAAAACAAGTTGCTTTTCCGCCTGCGTGTTTATTATAGAATAAATCGCCGAGCCGCAGGGCGCGTCCATGAATGTATTATTTGATATTTCCACACAGCCATCGGGTGTGGGCGCATCTATTCGCCAGATAAATATGTGATGCCCCATCGGCTGTGGATAAATCTCTGACCTGCGGGGTCCTTCGGTATAATCAACACACATACCAACACCTGCATTTTCACAAGTATTGCCCGAAAAGTACGTATTATATGTTATTTTATCACGCAGTTCATAGGCCGCCATACCGTAGTTAGAAAAATGGTTACCGATTACCCTTATGTTTTTTGGTGTTTGATACTCACCGCTACCTTGATGTGTAAAGCATGAGTCATAAATCTCGTAAAAAGTACAATTTTCAATTAATATGTCACGACAATATGTCCAAAATTCAATCGCGTTACCATAACGGATTTTTAGATATCTGTGCCATACTGCGCCACCGATATACCTATAGTCGCAGCCACGAATGGTAATATCATTTGCCTTATAACTTTCAAAAGCCAATGCACCGCTATACTCAAACGCCATATTCTCTATTACAACATGACTCTCCGCATATGATATAAACAAATTTTCTATAAGAGCACCCTTGAGATCATCATAAACCTTGGCAGGATTATCCTTGCTATACATATACAATATTCTATGGGTATTTTTTTCTTCCTCTGGGCAGGTTTCGGGTTTTATTGTATAACCAATATGAGTATAATACCAATCGCCTTGCTCTTTGAGTTCCGTATACTCCCAACGAAGCATACCCCAACCACCGTCAAAGTAGATATTGCCGGGCTCGCTGGGCAATACGCCAACATATTGCCAAATATTAGGCTCGAATTCCTGCCACAAGCACTCATCATCCAGCGAAAAAGCAAAGGAAAATATTGGTTTTTTGCCTTCCCCGTACGAACCATACACAGTAGGTTTTTCCGCCGTTCCGTCAACACACTTTAGATGTTCATTAAAAATACAGCCCGAACGAAACAAAATTTGATCCCCTGCAACAATTTTTAAATTTTTATAGCTTGGTACCGCTGTTTCGGGCGTTAAACCATCATTTTCTGATAATCCGTTAATATTATCAACATAATAAATCATAATGCTCAAACCTTGTCAAATACTAATTTATTTACTGCTCTGCGTACCGCTAACATTGTATCGCTTTCGAGTATGCATTTATCAAATCTGACCTCACCGCAGATGTCTTCTATGGTCTTAACTATTGTTTCTTTACCGCAAAGGGCTTCAGCTAACTGCATTACGCGCATATCCTCTATTCCCTCGTACAGCGCGCGAAGACGGGTTGATTCCCACGCGGTACCGTCAGGTGCGGGATATACCATATAAGCATCACCGCTTGCGACAAAACTCTCAGCGTCAGATGTTGCAAATGGGTCAATCCTGTCATAAGACCACTGGTTATTATAAAAGTTATATCCCCAATGCAAAAATCCTTTTATGTCATACTTATACATTTGCATACCAAGACAACGTACGCGCGCAAGTTCCATAGCAAAATGACAGTTGCTAACCTTATCGCACTGACTGCCGCAATAATAGGTCCAAAGATCCTGAGCGCCGTTATCAATAAATTCGTGAACTACCATTGTCTTCGGTACAGGATGTTTACTAAGTCCTGATTTATAAAATTCATAATGTGATATAGCGTCAAGTGTTTCGTAGTCTTCTACCAAATCATATATTGAGTCTCTGACTTTTTTATACTGTTCAAACTGATCCTGAACGGGTTCATCAGATATGTGGTACCAACATTTATGATCTTCACCACGCTCTTTCATATGCGCAATAAAGCCGCTTAAAAATGCGCGGATAAAGGTATTATATTCTGTAGATAGTGGATTTGTGCCCCAACCAAATATAGTTTTCTTTTCGCCATTTACAGTAGCTACTACCTTTGGTGTGTTATCGGCGCCCCACTGTGAAAAGACGGGTGAAATTTCATAATACTTTACCCCAATACGATTATACATATCAAGCCAACGATCTAGATTATCATAGCCGAAGGTATAATTATCACCATCTTTATAAACGTCAATAAGTTGGGTTGTGGTGCGTTCGCCACCGCCATAAGTATCAAGCGCATATGTAAGCAATGGTACCATAAGCATATTTCTACCGTTTTCAACAGCCACACGCGCAAAGTTTTCACAAATTTCAAAATGACGGTCACTAAAAACTTCTACATCGTAATAATCTGCAAGACAGTCGGCATATAACCATTGTGTAAACTTAAGTGTTTGTTCGGGAATCATGGCATTCTTAATATCAATTTTAATTTCGTGTTCTGCGACTACCTCATCAGTAGGAGTAAAGCCCTTGCTTGATATACCAACACGTAATAATTTTATTTTTAAGGTGTGCTCGCCTGTAATCTTTCCTTTGGGGTCGATATCAAACCAAAGGGCACGACTTTGCTTTGGATGAAGACGGAATGTCCCGCGATATTTAAGTGGACGCAAAAGGTCTGGATAAAGACCTGGGTCGTGTATTTCGGGCAACGGATTACAATGCGGATATGTAGGTATTTCAGCAGGAATATTTATAACCTCTCGCACGGTGATATAATCGGCAAGGTCACCCTCAATCACAGGCTTTACAGCAATCTGCCAGCCATCTTCAAAATGGCAGAGTAATTGAAAGGAATACTTTTGATTTTTAAAAATCTTTTCTTCTTTTATTTCGGTGAATTGCGTTATGTCTGATGTTAAAAAACATTTTTCAAGTGATGATACAATTCTTGAACTAAAGCTCATTTTTGTAATCTCCTAAAAGGTATATATTTATAAAGACATTATAAAAAATACCGATTGGTTTGTCAATAGGTAAAAAAAACAAGTCGTTCCATTTTTGAGGGTTTATGTCACTATAGTTCCAGATTTTTAAATAGTCCTTTTCGTTACGGATTATGTGGTCGTGGAAAGAGCGTTGCCAAAGTTGTTTATCATATTTATTATCAGTAAAAGATTTAAGCCGACCAATTATATCATACACTTGTAGGGGAGGGTCTCCGTGTCCTCCCGTTTGATTTGTAATAATTTAATGCACATGATTTGGCATAATAGCATATTTGTCAACCGATATATATTCGTAATTATTATCGATATATTCAATCGATTGTTTAACAATTTCGCCAATAGGCGTTAGATTTATTGACGGGAGGGCGCAAAGACCCTCCCCTACGAGGTCTGCGCGATTTAAGG
>JAZSBS010000040.1:0-7562 GCA_045602525.1 Acutalibacteraceae bacterium | reverse complement strand
CGGGTGGGGGGTCACTTGATACGGGCATTAATACCGATGTTTTATACACACGGAATAAGGCGGATGGTACGAATATTGCGCTGCGCACAATGTTTCCTGATATTATTGCTTTTGATGAGCTTGGCACTAATGCGGAACTGCAAAGTGTAAGGGATTGCTTTAATGCGGGTGTTACAATTATAACAACAGCGCATTGTTGCAATAAAGCCGATATAACGCGTCGTGATGTAACTCGCCAAATCGTGCAAAGTGGGGCAATATCAAGTGTTGCGTTACTTTCGCAAAATGTAGGAGAGGTACCGCAAATTTTTAAAGTTAAGGAGTTGTTTGCAGGTGCTGTTTGTTAAAATTTCAGGAATATTTTTAATAGTTGTATCATGTGCGGCGGCAGGCGTTTTAAAGAGCCTTTCCATAAAAAATCGCAGTAAAAAGCTATCTGACTTTTGCGACGGTCTTGATACGCTTTATGAGCACATAGAGCAGGGTGGAACAGAGTTGTATTATGCAATAAAAATTTCTTTTCGCAAATGTATTTTTTTGTCCTTTGAAAATAATAAATTTTATTGTAAGGACAGTGACTTAAGTCGTGAGGATAAAGCTGTAATTGATGAATTTTTAATGCATCTTGGAGCGTCGGCAAAAAAAGCAGAGTGTGATCGTATAAGCTCGTTTAGAATTGCAATGCAAAAAAGGTTAAAGGATGCGGAAAAAGACACCGCGCAAAAGAGCAAAATATACCAGACCTTTGGGATATGCATAGGGCTTGCGATAGGAATTTTGTTGATATAGAGGTAAAAAAATGGACGTAGATTTTATATTTAAAATAGCCGCCATAGGTATTATTGTGACAGTGCTTCATCAACTGCTCGTGCGTTCCGGACGTGAAGAACAGGCAATGCTTGTGACACTTTCGGGTCTTGTGGTGGTACTGCTTATGGTGGTGAGCGCAATTGCCGATTTATTCAGCACAGTTAAGGGCTTGTTTGGGCTGTGAGTAGCGAGCTTATAAAGGCGGTAGCCATCGTAATAATCGCAGCGGTTTTTGTCACTATGCTCAGAACACGCTTGCAAGAACACGGCTTCTTGCTGACTATTGTAATTATTTGTGTAACGCTTATTTTGGTACTTGGCAATCTTTTTGGCGCTATTTCAAAATTACGCGAGTTGTTTACTCAAAGTGGTAACGCGGGTGTATATTTTGTTACGGCATTAAAGGCATTGGGAATTTCCTATATAACCACCTTTGCTGCAGACACCTGCCGAGATTTTGGTTTGAGTTCTCTTGCGCAAACGGCTGAAACAGCAGGCAAGGTAACCATTTTTGTTTTAAGTCTGCCGCTTGTGACTGCGGTGTTGGAGACGGCTTTAAAATTTGTAGGATTATGAAAAAAATAATAGTTATTTTAGTTTTAATTTTTTTGTTGGCGTTGCCGGTTGGCGCTCAGGATAATTATGTTACGCAGTATCAGAATGTAGGAGCCAATAAGCTTGAAGATGGCTTGGACGAGCAAACGCGGAAATTTTTTGATGAAAACGGCATTGATGCAAAGGATCATAGCTGGGTAAACAGGCTTACAAGCAGTAGTGTATTATCGCATATATGGCAGTTTGTAACAAAGGGGGCAAAAGCGCCTTTTAAAACAGGGGTTTTGGTGGCTTCCGTTATATTTTTGTCCGCGGCGCTTACAGCCTTTGGTACCGCGCCACGCTTTGAAACGGCAATTTATGCCGCAGTGCTTAGCGTTAGCGCACTGGTGGCGGGTGATATATGGCAAAGTGTTTCAGCGGCGGTCAATGCCGTAAAGGGCACAAGCTCTTTTATGCTTTCCTTTGTGCCAATATTTGCAAGCATTGTATTACTTTCGGGCAAGGCGGTTACAGCTCCCGCGATGAGCGCATTGCTTCTTTCTGCCGCAGAAACGGTGTCGTTTGTGTCGTCTTTTGCAGTGCTTCCGCTTATGGGAGGATATTTAGCGCTTAGTATAAGCTCGGGCGTATCACCATTACTTAACAGTTCAGGTATTGTAGATAGTGTTAAAAAGATTTCTATGTGGATAATATCTCTTTTGAGTACATTGTTTATCGGTATTCTGGGCATTCAAACTGCGGTCAATGCTGCGGCGGACAGCGTCACGCTTCGTACCGCAAAATTTATACTTGGTACCTCGGTGCCTGTGGCAGGCGGCGTGCTAAGTGAGGCGGTATCTACCATTTCTGCATCGATGGGACTGTTAAGGTCGTCGGTTGGCATATACGGTGTGGTGGCTCTCGTTTTTATGCTGTTACCTATGGTTGTCGAGCTTGTTTTGTGGCGTTTTATGCTGATGCTTAACATTTCTTTAGGCGAGCTTTTTTCGTTGCCTAAAATTACAGGAATATTAAAGGCGGTGGACTCAATGTTATCGGTGCTTCTGGGAGTGGTTTTAATGGTAGGTGGTATGTTTATAATATCGCTTTCGGTGGTAATAACGGCAGGTAAAGCATGATGAACGGACTTTCTTCTTTTATAATCAGCTTTTGTGGAAGTTGTGTATTACTGGGCTTTTTATATATGCTTTGCCCATCAGGCAGTATGAGTGCGCCTGTAAAATATGTTTTTTGTTTATGTTTTGTGTGCTGTGTAGTTGGTGCGGCGCTAAGTGTTCCAAATCCCGATTTTTCTTACTTTGATAAGACTGAGGGTGCAGATATACTTAACGAGCAAAACACCTCAGTCACTGCTCAGGCAGTATTTAGCGAAGCGTTAAGGCAAAGTGATATAAATTTTAGAAAAATAACGGTTGACACTAATAAAATTAGTGACGGTAGCATAATTATAAGTAAGGTAACTGTTTACACTGGTGAGGATAAATCAAAGATTATTCAAGCAATAGGCTCTGACAGTTATGAGGTTGTGATAATAAATGAATGAAAAGGTTAAAAAGATAATTCAAAACCCGAAACTTTTAATAATTTTAGGCATATGCGGTATAGTGCTTATATTTTTATCATCGCTGTTTTCGGGTGGTGATACAAATACAGAAAACAGCCCTATAAGCTCTGTTGCATATACTGCAGAGCAATACAATAAAATGCTTGAAGATGATATAAAAAGTATTGTAACAAGTATTACAGGAGACAAAAATCCAACGGTTGTAATAACGCTTGAAAGCGGCATAAGATATTCTTATGCAAGCGTCGATGAAACCGACACTTCAAGCTCGACAGGCAGTGTTACTGACCAAAGCAGCGAAAGTAAAAAGCAGTCTTACATAACGGTAAAAAACGCCGATGGCGGCGAGCAGGCACTGATTGTAACCGAAATTATGCCCGAGGTACGCGGTGTCGCCATTATATGTGTTGGCGGTAACACGGAAGCAACCGCCGAAAAAATAAAAAATGCCGTGACATCGGCTTTAAATATAACATCAAAACGAGTATACATTTCAGGAGGAACGAGATAATGAAAAAGGGTAAGGTTTTTGGTAAACATCATGTGGTGTTAGCACTTATGGTGCTGTGTTTGGGTGCGGCTGTATGGCTTAATATGAAATTTTCTTCTAATGAAAAATATATGGGTGAAGCAACCTTTGTAAGCGATAGCGATACAGCAAGCGGTGAGGCGATTCAAACATCCGCCAAGGTGGAAGAGAACGCTGATTACTTTGAAACTGCAAAAAAAGATAGAAAAAAGGCTCTTGACGAGGCACAGGAATTGGTAGAAGAAACGCTTAAATCGGCAAATGCCACTGATGCCGAGCGTGAAACAGCGCTTAAAACTACAAATGATATAGCCGCGCGAATTGAAAAAGCCAGCAACATTGAAACACTGCTTAAAGCAAAGGGCTTTGAAAAAGCGGTGGTTGTGCTGGGTGAAAGTGATGTAAGTGTTGTTGTAAAATCAGAGGGTATTACCACCACTCAAACCCTACAGATACAGGACATTGTGACTTCGCAGACAGAAATACCGCTTAGTAATATAAAAATCGTAACAGTAAAATAAATTCTTGCTTTAAGGCGTGAATTATGTTACAATATCCTTGTAATAATATTACAAAGCAGAATTTTATTGATTTTTATATACGGAGGATAAAATTATGGACAACAAAACAGAACTTTCCGTAAGCACCGAAGTGCTCGAAAAAATGGCAGAGCTTGCCGCGTGCGAAATTGAAGGCGTAAATGGCGTTGCCAAGAAGGCCATTGACCTTAAGGGCGCGCTTAAAACCAAGAGTGTTGTTAAGGGCGTTAAGGTTGAAAGTGTTAACGGCGCAATTGAAATTAATGTTTATATCTGCGTTGACTCTAAGGCAAAAATACGCGAGGTTGCAGAGGCTGTTCAGCAGAATGTTAAGGACAAAATTCAGACAATGACAGGCACAGCGGTAACAAGAGTCAATATTAATATTGAGGATATTGATTTTACTGAGGCAGAATAATTTATAGACAGAAAAAATTTATAAACGTATAAAAAACTAATGCTTCCTCAAAAGAGGAAGCATTAGTTTTTTTATTTTGATTTACTTAATAATTGACTCACCGGTCATTTCGGCGGGTTGGGGAAGACCGAGAATTTTAAGTATCGAGGGTGCAATGTCAGCAAGTCTTCCGCCCTCGCGCAATTCACAGTCGTAACCTACAACGCAGAATGGAACGGGATTTGTTGTGTGTGGTGTAAATGGGTTACCATCGTCACCAACCATACAATCGGCATTACCGTGGTCTGCTGTAATAAGAACAGCACCATCCATTTGGGTTGTAGCGTCTACAACGCGTCCTACACACTCGTCAACTGCTTCGACAGCGGCTACAGCAGCATCAAATACGCCGGTGTGACCAACCATATCACAGTTAGCGAAGTTAAGGATAACTGCGTCATATTTACCTGAACGAATCTGCTCGCAAACAGCGTCACAAACAGGGTATGCGCTCATTTCGGGCTGGAGGTCAAATGTGGGAACATCGGGTGACTGAATAAGAATTCTGTCTTCGCCTTGGAATGTTTTTTCTTCGCCTCCGTTAAAGAAGAAGGTTACATGAGCATATTTTTGGGTTTCTGCAATGCGAAGCTGTGTCATATTACAGCTTGCAAGATACTCGCCAAGTGTCATTTTAAGCTCTTCAGGTGGGTAAGCAACAGTAACGTTAGGCATCGTTTCGTCGTACTGTGTCATACATACGTAATTAAGTGGGAAGAAACCGTTTTTACGCTGGAATCCATCAAAGTCGGGGTCTACAAATGCTCTTGTAAATTGACGTGCACGGTCGGGGCGGAAGTTAAATGAAACAACGCTGTCATTTGCCTTAATCATACCGTTATTGTCCACAACAGTAGGTACAATAAATTCATCGGTAACATCGGCCGAATATGACTCTACCATAGTAGCGGCGATGTCATTTGTCTGTACACCTTCACCGTAAACCATAGCGGCATAAGCCTTTTCTACACGATCCCAAGCAAAGTCACGGTCCATAGCGTAGTATCTACCCATAACGGTAGCAATCTTACCAACACCAAGCTCAAGCATTTTGTCTTGTAGGTCTTTAATAAAACCTACACCGCTTGTGGTGGATACATCACGACCGTCCATAAGGCAGTGAACGTATACTTTTTTAAGGTCATTTTTCTTAGCCATTTTAAGCAGACCGTAAAGATGTTCGATATGACTGTGAACACCACCGTCAGAAAGAAGACCGATAAGGTGAAGGGCAGAGTCGTTGCGTTTGCAGTTTTCAATCGCATTTTTAAGAACCTCGATATCAAAGAATTTGCCTTCTTCGATATCCTTTGTTATCTTAACAAGCATCTGATAAACCACACGGCCTGCGCCTATGTTGGTGTGACCAACCTCACTGTTACCCATCTGACCGTCAGGTAGACCTACGTCAAGACCTGAAGCACCGATTGTGGTAAAAGGGTTTTCACTAAAAAACTTATCAAGATTAGGGGTTTTAGCAGTAAAAATTGCGTTGCCGTCGTTAACATCGCGAATACCAAAACCATCCATTATACATAAAACAACGGGTTTTTTCATTATAATTTCCCCTGAAAAAAATTACTTACTTGCAGCCTTAACAATTACAGAAAAGTCCTGTGCTTTAAGTGATGCGCCACCGATAAGACCACCATCAACGTTTACCTTTGCAACAAGCACATCAGCGTTAGCAGCATTCATAGAACCGCCGTACTGAATTGTAACGGTCTCTGCAACGTCTGCACCGTAAACCTCGGCAATAGCAGCACGAACATAGCCGTTGCCTTCGTCTGCCTGCTCTGCAGTAGCGGTAACACCTGTGCCGATAGCCCAAACAGGCTCGTAAGCAATAACTATATTTTTGAGCTGCTCAGCGCTTACGTTTGTGAGAGCCATCTTTGTCTGATATTTGAGAAGTGTTTCGGTGTAGCCGAGTTCACGCTGTTCGAGTGTTTCACCAACGCAAACAATAGCCTTAAGACCTGCGTTTACAGCGGCAAGTGTGCGAAGGTTAACGGTTTGATCTGTTTCACCAAAATACTGTCTGCGCTCGCTGTGACCTATTACAACATATTCTACACCAGAGGCTACAAGCATCTCAGCAGAGATTTCACCTGTGTATGCGCCCGATGCTTTAAAGTGAACATTTTCAGCGCCGATTTTAATATTAGAGCCCTTTGCTGCCTCAACAGCAGCTGCGATGTCAATGAAAGGAACGCAAAGTACAACTTCACAATCAGCGTCAGCAACCAGTGATTTCATTTCATTGATAAGTGCTGTAGTTTCAGCAGGGGTTTTGTTCATTTTCCAGTTACCTGCAATAATAGCCTGTCTTTTTGCTTTGTTCATAATATTTATCTCCTATACCTAAAATTTGGCGGCAGGGGAAACCCCGAGCCGCCTTGAAATTATTTAATTATTTATCGTTAAGCGCTGCAATACCTGGAAGTTCCTTACCTTCAAGGAATTCAAGGCTTGCGCCGCCGCCTGTAGAGATGTGTGTCATCTTGTCGCCAAAGCCCAAGATGTTAACCGCAGCTGCAGAGTGGCCACCACCAATAACAGTAACGGCATCGGTTTCTGCCATAGCCTTGGCTACAGCCATTGTGCCTTTAGCGAGGATTGGGTTTTCAAATACACCCATAGGTCCATTCCAAACAACAGTCTTAGCACCCTTAACTTCGTTAGCGTAAAGCTCGGCAGTCTTGGTGCCAATATCAAGGCTCATCATATCTGCAGGAATCTTGTCGGCGTCAACAACCTCAATATCGATAGGAGCATCGATAGGATCTGGGAAGTCCTTTGTAATTGTGCAGTCGATAGGAAGAAGAATCTTAACGCCTTTTTCCTCAGCCTTTGCCATCATATCACGGCAGTAGTCAATCTTGGTCTCATCAATAAGTGAAGTACCAACTGTGTAGCCCTTTGCTGCAAGGAATGTGTAAGCCATACCGCCGCCGATGATAAGTGTATCAGCCTTGGTAAGAAGATTTTCGATAACGGGGAGTTTACTGTCAACCTTTGCGCCGCCGAGGATACAAACAAAGGGGCGAACGGGGGTTTCAACAGCGTTGCCGAGGTATTTGAGTTCTTTACCGATAAGGTAAC
>JAZSBS010000039.1:0-2658 GCA_045602525.1 Acutalibacteraceae bacterium | reverse complement strand
AATATAGATTCGTATAAAGATATTAATAATAACACTTTTGTTGGTTGTTCAAAATTAAAAACGCTTAGTGTGAATTCTCTTGAGGATTTTTCAAGCCTTTCTTTTTCCACCATACCTAACCTTGAAAAACTTAGTGCTGCAAGTCTGAAGGAGATTCCCGAAAAAGCTTTCTATAATAATACAATATTAAAATCATTAACCCTTGGCTCTGTAACAAAAATTGGTGCAAGTGCATTTGAAGGTTGTAGTACTTTGAGTTATGTGAACAATGGTGCCACACCGGTTGAGTTAGCAGAAAAAGCCTTTTATGGTTGTAGAAGCTTTAGCGTTAAAGATATATATTCGGATGGTGTTATATACACATTCGGTAGTTTGAAAATTAAAACGCTTGGTAGCTATGCTCTTCGTGGTACAAAATCCGGTTGGTCATCGGCAGTTTTTGAAGAGCTTGTCAGTGTTGATGAAAACGGTTTTGCAGATATATACTGTCAAACTGCAGTTTTTGAAAAGGTTGAGGTAATGCACGATGTACCTGAAAATGGAAAAGTATTAATTGGCTCGAAGATAAGCGAATTTTCCGTAGATGCAGTCAATACATCAACTATATATTCACCTGCAGGTACCGTTGCTTCAGATTATTGCATTGCTAACGGTGTAAGCTATGTTGAATTCAATGAAAAAAATGCTATT
Organism: Acutalibacteraceae bacterium; assembly: GCA_045602525.1. Lineage (GTDB taxonomy): Bacteria > Bacillota > Clostridia > Oscillospirales > Acutalibacteraceae > UBA737. The sequence goes on along the minus strand of JAZSBS010000039.1, from coordinate 1,968 downwards.
GCAGGTAACACGCCAAGCATCAGTAATTCATATACATCTTGGTATTATTTCCGTGTTATAGGCTTCAATTTGACATACGATTGGTACGGATGCAATGAAAAGGATTGTTCCGATGCTGTTTTAGTTGATTCTGGGTCATATTCCTTCAAACCCAGCTATAGTGATGACAGTGGTATCCAATATAAATATTATTATTGTATTGCCAAGAGCACCGAGAACGGCAATCAGGTAATTATCAAAAGTAACGTAATTAGAGATGCTTTTACCTGTGTTGTTTCTCAATCACCGGATATTTCTATAGACCAATCCAATTCTTACATTTATTCTTATAGCGCTAACGGAGCAGAAATGATTTCTGGTACATACATAGATGCTGAAAATTGCGTTGTTACACCCAATAATTCATATAGCAACGTAGATTTTTACGGTACAGGCTCAAAGGTAGCCGTTGTAGATGATGGTGCGAAGGTACTCAAGGAGTTTACATTTATCCTTGTTGGTGATGTAAACGGCGACGGTTTTATTGATGCTCTTGATTGTACTGATATTGGTCTTGCATCAAACGAGAGGGCAACGTTTGATAATAACAACAATCATCTTGCCGCCGAAATGCTTGATGGTGCAGATGGTATTTCTGTTTCGGATTACCAGGCTGCTGTGAATAAAGCCTTGATATAAAAAAAGTAAAAGAAATTTTGATTTTTGAGGAGTCTAATATGAAAAAGTTTTTTAGTGTAACGATTGCATTAGCTATTATTCTTTCTCAACTTAGCATAATATCCTCTGCTGTAGTTAATGATACAGATTATAAATCACTTGATAAATTTGTAAGTGAGTTTGTTGAATTAACAGAAAATGATGCCTTGCCCTTTATTGAGGACGAGGCAGATTTGCTATACTCAAATAATGGCGAAAATGAGTACGGGGCTCAACATACAGATGAAACAGAACAAGTTGAATATACAAACAGACTTATAGTAAAGTCTGATGCTATTTTAAATCCACTTGATTCTGTTAACTATATTTACGGCTACAATGATTTACATATTTTACAGTTTGATAACCGTGAGTCTACCCTCAAAGCGCTGGAGTATTATTCATCCTTAAGCTTTGTTGAATACGTCGAGGAGGATGCATATCTTTACGAGGCTGTATCAGATGAAGGCGTTGTATACGAAAGTGCAGTAGATTTCCCTACAAGTATACAGTCTAATATATTCGGTTTTACTGAAGCTAAGGCTGATTCAGACGGTAATGAGGTTGATATTGCTGTTATTGATTCCGGTGTTGAAATACACCACGAGTTTTTAGAGGGCAGGGTAGTTGATAGTGGTATCAATACGGTAAATGATAATGGTACTGCCAACGACGACAGAGGCCACGGTACACACGTTGCAGGTATAATTGTTTCAAATACTCTTGATAACGTCACTGTTCACGCATACAAAGCGTTAAGCTCTACAGGTTCGGGTACTGCCTCACAAATTGCCCTTGCAATAGATGCCGCTGTTGAGGACGGTATGGATATTATTAACCTTAGTATGCAAATGAAGGGTACAAGTGATATTCTCTATGAATCCGTTAAAGCAGCGTATGATAAAGGCATTACTGTTGTTGCCGCTGCAGGTAACGCACACGAAGACCTTGAAGCAAACCCGTATTCACCGGCAGGATTTGAAGAAACTATTTGTGTAATGTCTTGCACAATAAATAAGCTTCTTTCCGACACCTCAAACTATGGCACACCTTGCGATATTGCCGCACCGGGTGACCAGGTGTTTAGCTCATATTTAAACAATACCTATAAAGTATCATCAGGTACGTCTATGGCGGCACCCTTTGTTTGTGCAGCTGCAGCGTATTTACTTGCAAAGGATGATACCTTAACGCCCGATGAGATAGATGCCCAGCTTTTTGAACAGGGTGTATGGATGTACGGCAGCTACCGAAGTCGGATCGTAGCCATGT
>JAZSBS010000038.1:0-3488 GCA_045602525.1 Acutalibacteraceae bacterium | reverse complement strand
AGAGCGTAAGCAGCTTCTGTTTCAGCCAAATTACGCCTTACAATATTTATGTCATTGTCGGGTATTAATGCTAAGGCGTGATTACTTGCATCCTCGCTTGCTGTCTCACCGGCCAACTTTTGTAGTACTGCTTCGAGTTCGAGCGTTTTTGCGTGTTTTAAAATATCATATTTCATATAATTCCTCTTAAAAATTCAAGGGTTGTAAATTTATGTTCGGTTTGATAAGTAATGTAGTTTTCACATAGCTTTGACAGCTCTTTTGCTGCCATTTCTGGTATTTCAAACGAATATAACGACTCAAATTTTGAATAAACAATATGTCGCATAGCCTGAAGAACTGTAAGCGTTATTGATACGCAATTTTCTTTTCGGCAATTATCACAATAAAGTGTGCCATCATCAAGCTTAAAGTACATAATAGGATTTTCAAAGCATCCACATCCATCACAAGCAACAAGATTTGGTGCATAACCTGCAATAACCGCTACACGAAGTTCGGTTATAGCCTTAATAAGCTCGGGTGGACGCTTGTTTTCGGTAAGAAAATGCAGTGAATTCAAAATAAGACGTAAAAATTCTTCAGATTCACTTTCAACAGGACGTAAAATGTTACAAAGTTCACAAAAATACTGTGCCACTGTTAGTGTTACAATATCGCTTCCTGCTCCAAAAAACATTTTATTTACAGATGCCTCAAGCACGGTATATGTATCGCCTTTTGATTCGAGGTTAAAGTTTGAAAAGCTAAGCAGACTTGTGGCTGAGCCGCGGCGGCTTTTAAAACTTTTAACACCACGTACAAAAGCATTAATAACACCCATATCACGAGTAATAATAGTGATCATCCGATCATTATCCTTTATACTCGTTTCCTTTATTACAAGGCCATCTGTCGTAATACGCACTTCCCTCACCTCTGCTTATATGCTGTATCTGAGTGACTTCTTTATACTCGAGATAATCTTTTGGATTACCTGTAATAATAAATTTGAACCAAGATTTATTTTGTAACATAATATCAACCTCCACAAAATTATTGTGGATTTTTACGGTCGTAATATGGTAGGTAATTTTAGTTAATTCAGGTTATCTAAACCAAAAGTATGTATCAGTCCCTGACGGTTGCGCCAATCTTCTTTAACCTTTACCCAAAGTTTAACAGACGCTTTTATACCAAAAAAGTTTTCGATATCTTTGCGCGCGTAGGTACCTATTCGTTTTAGCATTTCGCCACCTTTGCCGATAATAATACCCTTGTGAGAATCTTTTTCGCAATATATTACAGCATCGACATGCAAAACGGGCTCACTGTTTATAGTGTCGGTTTCATAAAACTTTTCAAGATCAACAGCGACACCGTGCGGCACCTCTTTTGAAAGGCAACGAAGCAATTTTTCGCGTATCATCTCAGCAACCATTACCTTTTCGGGCTGATCGGTAAAATCATCACTTGCGAAAAAGTGTGGTGATAGTTTTGCAAGTTTGTTAATTTCAGCAAGTAAAATATTAACACCGTCACCGCTTTTTGCAGAAAGCGGAATAACGGCTTCAAAATCATAATGCTTTGCGTATGCTGTAATAATACCAAACAATGCTTCTTTGTCTTTAAGTAAATCAATCTTATTAATAACTAAAATACACTTTAATTTTTTCTGTTTTACATTTTCAAGTAAAGCAAGTTCTGCAGGTGGCAAATTATCAAAATCAAGTTTAAAATCGGGACAAGCATCAATTACCAAAACAGCACCGTCAACGTCGCTCATACCATCTTTTACGGCTTTAATCATACTGTCGCCTAAAAGATTATGCGGCTTGTGAAAACCGGGAGTGTCAATAAAAACCAACTGTGTTTCGTCATTGGTTACAACACCCATTATTTTTGTGCGTGTGGTTTGCGGCTTGTCCGATACAATCGCAACCTTTTGTCCCACAATTTTATTAAGCAAGGATGATTTGCCAACGTTGGGTCTACCTATAATTGTTATAAATGCAGATTTTTGTTCCATTATTTCACCTTTATACTTTTGTGATAGCAAGTCCAAGTTTTTTAAGGATAACCTCTTCTTTTTCACGCATTACAGTTTTTTCCATACCACCATTTACATGGTCATAGCCAAGCAAATGCAACATAGAATGAACGGTTAAATATCCTATTTCACGTCTAAGACCGTGACCGAATAGGTCGGCTTGCGCAAGTGCGTGGTCAATAGATATTACTACGTCACCAAGCATTTTATTGTTTGTTTCGGGATTGGTATCATAAATTCCGTCTTCTCCAAGCGGAAAAGATAAAACATCGGTTGATTTATCAATATTCCTGAACTGATTATTATATTCTTTAATTTGTTCGTCATTTACAAACGTAACATCAACCTCGGCGTTATCAGGAAATTTCTCCTCAACCAAGGTGGCAACACAAGCCTTACGTACAAGCAATTTTGTACCTACGGGTATTGCAGTATCTTTTTGTGCGTTTGTAATATTAACCTTTACTTTCATTGTTCTCACCATATCTTTCGTATGCATTAATAATTTCTTGTACTAGTCGATGTCGCACAACATCTTTTGCGCTTAGTTTTGTAATTGCAATATCATCAATACCTTTTAGTATCTTAACCGCCTGTTTAAGACCTGATTTTTTATCACCGGGTAGGTCAATCTGAGTTATATCACCCGTTACAACAGCTTTTGAATTAAAACCAAGGCGGGTTAAAAACATTTTCATTTGTTCCTGAGTGGTATTTTGAGCCTCATCAAGAATTATGAAACTATCATCAAGTGTACGCCCACGCATATACGCAAGTGGTGCTACCTCTATATCACCGCGTTCCTGACATTTTTGAAAATTTTCAGCGCCTAACATATCATATAACGCGTCATAAAGCGGACGCAGATATGGGTCAACCTTTTGTTGTAAGTCACCAGGCAAAAATCCAAGTTTTTCACCAGCTTCAACCGCAGGACGTGTAAGTATGATGCGATTTACCTGTTTTGCTCGAAATGCGTTAACAGCGAGCGCTACCGCAAGATAGGTTTTACCCGTACCCGCAGGACCTACACCGATGGTAATTGTATTTTTTTTAATTGCTTCAACGTATCGGCGCTGACCAAGCGTGTTTGGTTTAATTGGTTTTCCTTTAGCAGTTACGCAAATACAGTCTGCATTTGTAAGGCGTGATATTTTATCGTCCTCATCATCCTTAACCATATTAATAACATAATCAATATTTTGCGGAGTAAGGGTTTCGCCCTTATTAATAATTTCGAGCAGACAATTAATCGCGCGAGATGCATTGGTTACATTAACCGTTTCACCGATAATTTTTAGCTGTCCCGAATGCGATGTTATTGCGACATTGTATTTATTTTCAAGTCTTTTGATGTTTTCGTCAAGATTACCAAAAAGGTTTACAAGCTGCTCAACACGCTCAATATCAATAAGCAATTCCATAATGCAGACTCCTAAGTCGGATCGTAGCCATGTCG
>JAZSBS010000037.1:0-8680 GCA_045602525.1 Acutalibacteraceae bacterium | reverse complement strand
ATCAAATAAATCTTTAATCATATTTTCCTCCATATAAAAATTAAAGTCAATTTGACAATTTGCGAGAAAACTGCGAGAAAACGATTTTTGAAAACACCTAAGAAGTCGCAGAAACGCCCATTTCAAGCGACTTCCAGGGTTAACAGCGTTAAAAAAGCCAAAATGTTTCGAATCGTTCTCGTTACGACCACTTCGATACGTCTCCAAATAATAAGCCGCCGTTCTGGGTGGCTTATTTATTATATTGATTTTTAGAGTAGTTGTCAAGCGTTATTCAATTTTTTATTTCGTCATAAATATTTGTAACATAAGGGCACTTTACTCGTCCACCTGAGCCGCTACCGCTTTTTAGATATTCAAACTGTCCGCGACCAAAAACCGCAATATTTTCGCCCGCTTTAAGTGGTAACGCACCATCATTTTCAAGCAGAACAATACCTTCAGGTATCGCTTTACGGCAAGCAGTGGCAAATTCTTTTGTTGTTATAATTTTTCATCTACCATAGTATCGACATCTTTTTACTCCCCTACAAATGCGTTCATTGCATTAACAAGAGCGGGGCTACGAGTAGCCGATACATTGTTTATAAACATAACGTCCTGTACCCCGCGTTCGTCAACAAACTGACGAAGCGTACCGGGGAATACCTGATTTATATAGCGGTAGTCAACCACGTACACATTTTGATAATGCTGTGTAAGGTATGCCACCATTGCATTACCAAAAGACTCTTTAATAACAAGACAGGATGAACCGTCGGTGATGGTTGGATTTGTCATTATACCGTAAGGATGGTCGCCGCACACAAACGAAAGATATTTATTGGCGGTGCTTAACTTGTTACCGTCGGAAACTATATGATAATCAGCGCCATTTGGCATAGTATTAGGAGCAAATGTTCGGATATACTGCAATTGTGTAGGCTCATACGCCATAACACAATCCGGGGTATTGCCAAGACTTGCCTTTTGACCAGACTCAGCGTAGAAAGAACCTAAAAATCCATCAAATTTGTATTCTTTAAATGCGGTAAGCTCGGCGGGAACAACGCCCTTTGCGCCCATCAACTCACGATATGCATAATAAGCACCAAGCGAAGTCCAGTGATGGTCGGTACGGAAATATATATATTCGGTTTTATGATTTAAAAGCGTGGTGTAAACATCAACCTTATTTACACTCGAAGACATCAGTGAATACATATAGTCAATAGCTTTTTTCTGGTCGGATGAATTGGTGCTGCCGCTATAACTTTCGGGCAGAGTTATTGCCATACTTGTAGGAATAATCATATCATAAACATTTGATTTGCCTTCAAGTATTGTTGCCGCACGGTTTACGGTAGCGGCATATTTATCGGCAGTCGCTTGATTAAAGTTATAATACTCATAAGCCGCATTATCTACAATAAGCATAGCGCCAAGCTGTTCCACAGCAGGTCCCGTTTCTTCGGGAACCTGTGGCTCTGGCTCACTTACAGACGCGTCGACTGACGAAGTTTGCGCATCCTCACTTACAACAGGCTCTTCCTCAGGCTCCGTTTGTGATGAATCGGTTGTCGACGATGCTTTTGATGATGTTATATCAGGAATTTCGTCACCTTGCTCTACCGTGCCGTGTACCTGAACAGCATTTACACCAAAGGCGTTTGTAATTTTAGTGTTAAGCGACACAAAGTTGTCACGAAGCGGAAATGTATCCGAGAACCAAAGGCTTATATTGTCAAAATAATCGCCTGATACCAGCGTAGAGAATGAAAATTTGGGGAATTTTGTAAGCTCACGCTTTTCCACCTCAGAATAATCGGGACGGAATACAGGAAGCGTCGTAAGCACAGACGCAGCTAACCAAATTATTACAAAAATTCTTACCATATTAATATCAACAATATTCTGTGTTCTTAAATTTTTAAGCAGTTTCATATTGTCGTCAAGCTTGCGTTCTTCTTCACTTTGGTCCATTACGGTAATTTCTTTAATTGCCACGCGGTGTATTCCCCCTTCCTTATTATTCTAAAATTTTAAAACTGAAAATACAAAAACGGATTATAACTGTCACCAACAAGCGCTGCTGTAGAAAGTAATAGTAATAGTAATGGAACCAATATTCTGCCAAAAGCATAAATCACCGCGACCGGTTTTTTATCCATATAGGTATATCTTATAAGACTGCCTATCTTTTTAACCATGGAGGTTGAAACAAGTACGCAGAAAATAAGTATAAATATGTTTGATTTAAGCAGCGCATTAGTTTCAAAATCGGTAAATGCATTGCCGTTTGCCCCAAACATACCACGAAGCACGGTAAATATATCGCCCATATTATCAAAACGGAACAATATCCAACCGAAATAGACAATAAGTACCAGGTATATGTGTGAGATTATACGGTCTTTGGCAAGGAGCTTTGATAAAAACAACTTTTCGATAAAGATAAATACAAAAAAGTACAGTCCCCACAACACAAAATTCCACGATGCGCCATGCCAAAGCCCTGTTAAAAACCACACTATAAACAGGTTAAGATATGTACGCGCCTTGCCTTTTCGGTTACCGCCAAGCGGAATATATACATAATCGCGAAAGAAACTGCCCAGTGAGATATGCCATCTTCGCCAAAACTCAGTAACCGAGCGCGAAACATATGGATAATCAAAATTTTCGTGATAGTGTATGCCTATCATTCTACCCATACCAATAGCCATGTCCGAGTATGCAGAAAAATCAAGATATATCTGCAAGCTATATCCAAGCACGCCAATCCACAAAGACAGCGCACTACTGTTTTCAAGTGCGGCACTACCGCCACATAGCATCGTATCGGCAATAGACCCGCAAGCATTTGCAAGAATAGCCTTTTTGGCAAGACCAAAGCAAAAGCGCCATATACCGTCGGCAATATCATGTTGGGTAACACGGCGTTCGTCAAGCTCTGCGTAAATGTCGCTGTATCTTACTATCGGACCTGCTATACACTGATGAAAAAGGCTTACATAAAGCAACAAGGTTGCAAAATTCTTTTGTGCTGGCACATCACCGCGATAAACATCTATAACATAGGATATTAACTGGAATGTATAAAACGAAATACCGATAGGCAGTATTATTTCAGGTATTGCAAGGGTTTTGTTTGCTATAAAACCGATGTTTATCATTATAAAAGAGCCGTATTTAAATACACCAAGCAGCCCTAAATTTACAATACCCATCATCAAAAGACCAAGTTTTGCCTTTGCGCTATGCGGAGTTTGTTTTTCTATATACAGTGAAATAATCCAGTCACATACTGTCATAAAAATAAGCAACAGAACATATAGTGGCTCACCCCAAGCATAAAAGATAAGAGAGAATATAAGCATTACAATATTTCTCGCCTTGGTGCTCTTGGCAAAGTAGTAAACAATCAGGTTGAGCGGTAAAAACAAATACAGAAAAAACAGGCTTGAAAAGACCAAAATTCTCCCTCCTTATAGGCCAAAATATAACATTATGATTTTACTATTTATATATATGTTTTGTCAACACGAAAAAGCAATTTTAAAAAATTAATTAAAACAAAATAAGTTCCCGCCCTCCTTTCTTACCTTGCTTATCAACTATTTAAAATTTCAAAACAATAAACAAAATCATATAATAACACTATAAAAACCTATTTGTCTGCTCTTTTCGGCAAAATTTTACTTGTCTTTATTGCTTTTTATGGTATAATTAAAAAAATAAAACTTTTGAGGTGTTTTTATGAAAAAATTTTTTAACGAGTTTAAAACCTTTGCACTTCGCGGAAATGTGATGGACTTGGCTGTTGGTATGATTATAGGTAGTGCTTTCACAGCCATTGTTACTGCACTTAAAGACAATTTTATCCAGCCTGTACTTGATTTTGTAACACGCACCCATACCGTAGACTATTATACCAAAGAAGTATTGTTAGGCTACCTTTCGGCATTTATTTCCGCGGTTATCAATTTCGTTATCATTGCATTTGTTCTTTTCCTACTCATTAAGGGTATGAATACTCTTATGTCAATCGGCAAAAAGAAGGAAGAGCCTGTAGACGAGGCTCCTACAACCAAAGTTTGTCCCTTCTGTAAAAGTGAAATTGCAATAGAAGCAACACGTTGCGCACATTGCACATCTGAACTTAAGGATTAATAGATACATAAACACAAAAAAGCGGTAGTTCTTATATAGAACTACCGCTTTTTTAATTTAATAAATATATTGCAAAATTTAAATATCCTGCAAATGTTAGCCATAAAAGATATGGTATCTGTAAAAGTCCTGCCGGTTTTGATATTTTATAAAAATTGATAATCATTCCAAGCACAAAAATCCACATAAGTATCAAAACTATAAACGCCAATAAGAATTGTTGCATACCAAAAAATATGGGTGACCATATAAAGTTAAAAAACAACTGCGTAGCAAAAAATATAAAGGCACGTCGCTTTTCATTCGTATTAGCACTGCTATTCCAAACAAGATATAGCGATATTCCCATAAGTGTATAAAGAATCGACCACACTACAGGAAAAATCCACCCCGGTGGCGAAAGCGGCGGCTGATTTATACGTGAATATAAGTTCATGTCACCTCTCGTAATAAATGCCGACAAACCACCTGTTATCAGAGGAATAGCGATACTTATTAAAAACTTTTTTAAATTAAACTTAAAAACCATAAAAAACACCCCATTACATTTTATGACGTTGCAGGATATTTTATTATATTTTAATTTTCCTTCACCTCCGGCAGACCCTTAATGCAGGTCAGCACGGTAACAACGCCCGACAGAGCGCATGCGCTTAATAGGCCAATCCAATCAACGTCAGTAATGCCTATTGTGTTTGTACCAATAAGCGCGATTGCTGTTTCGGCCATTGTCTTAACTGTACGAACGGCTGCCGCCTTAAACCATTTCTTTGTTTTGTCCGAAATTTTCATAATCCTTTACCTCTCTTATTCAATATAAATTTTTATAGCGTCAATCTCTTGACCAAGAATACCCGCATAGCCGTTGTCGCTGTCTGCAGAGTTATATCCCGTTACAAACGGCAACCAGCGCTTTGATTTGCGCAAGTGAACCGCATACTTGATTGTTTTACCCGTGTCGGTGCGCATCATCAAGCCGTCAATCGCCTTGCCAAGCAAGCCCGCAAAGTCCTCACGGTTTTTAACCTCGGGCAGCCATCTGCCGTCCTTGGTGTGCACCTTATAGAATATATTGCCTTTTGAAAGACTTGCAAACACTCCGCATACATCGTAACCAAAAAGACCCGCATAATCGGTAAGGTCAACCACATTAGGCAGCCACTTATATTTAGGCTGCGCCCACACCTGATACGTAACCGATATCTTTTCGTCCTTTGGGGCTGATACAGGCTGCGGTTTCTTTTTAAGCTTTAAAAATTCTATAAGGCTTTCGGCTACAGCCTTGGCATATGCCGTCTGACCTTTGTCGCTTGTTATAACCTTATAGTCATCTGTACCGTCCATAAATCCGCCCTCACAAAGCACGGCCGGTATTTTATTTTGGTTTATAACGGTAAATGCCGCGCGTTTTACCCCGCGACCGCGAAGCCCTGTGTACTCTACCATTTTGCTGTGAATTAGTGTCGCAAGCTGTGTGTCTGCTGCTGTAGGGTTGTTATCGGTGTATACCTCAACGCCTGTAGCTTCATTCCAATCACCCGTAAATGCGTTATGATGAAACGATACAAACACAGCAACTCCCGCCGCTATATATTTATTCAAGCGTCTTATAAGGCTTTCGTCGGTTTTTCCCTCATCATTATCGGTGTGTATGATTTCGCAATCATAGGGTGACAGCATTGCCACTACCTTATCTCGCACCTTATCGTTTAAAGTCCACTCCTTAATGCCATCGGGCGTCTGCTTGCCAGCCGTATTAAGACCGTGCCCTGCATCCAATGCAATTTTTACTGTTGACATAATTAATTACCTCTTTTCTAAAATTTTATGTTATTACTTCCCAAGTTTTAACCTCGTTATAGATTTTGTCTATAAACGAATTGCCGCCAAGTGCCTTATATGCTTCGTACAGTGCTATAAAGTTTTCATTTTCATACTGCCGTATCATGCCGCTTTGGTGGTTATGATAGTATATGCGAAGCATCTCGCTTCGTAACTGACATTTCGTGCCGTTTGCTATTCTTTTTATCCACACAATTACAGGCACTATTACACCAATCAGCACGCCTATCTCACCTATGAGGGTGACAATTGTTGTTAAGTCCATATGTAATTACTCCTTTTCTTTAAGTGCCGATATCCTTTCTATAAGTGGCGCAAGCTCATTTTGTACCCAAGCCTTGTATCTCGCTTTCAAGTCGATTGATTTCTTCTCGCCACAATTGGCGTTGTTTTATCTTCTCGGCATATTCCTCTTTTGTAGCTACGCCTTCGGCAATTTTGCAAGCAACATAATCCGTTTCCGCAAGTTTTCGTTTCAACTCGATTGTTTGTGTGAATTTGTCAACTTTGGGTATATTTTCAATTTCTTTTTTTGTCATTTTACGGATTACTCCGTTTTCACTTATATATGCCATTATGCCTTCACTCCATAAATTAAAATTCTTGCTTTGTTAATTTGGCCGTCTGCAGCTAAAACAAAATTAAAACTACTAATACTCGAAACATTATTGTCTAATGTTGTTACTGTTCTCCTTTGATTTCTTATACCAAAATCAACCGAACCGATATTGTAACTAAAATCAAAGTTGTTGTCATTTTCCAACATACGATTATCGTTAAAACGGCTTATGATTGAACAACGGTTATTTACCATAGGCAATACTTCGCTTTCTATCATATATCCATATACAGTGCCAGCCGAAAATGTTTGCGAAACAATATACATAAAATTCGCATTTGTTGTTAATGCCCTTGCATGTCCCGAGTAAGCCTCGGAAACTGTAAAGTCAATAAACACCTTCATTTTTTTAAGCGAAAAACTGTTGCCGTTCGTATCTTGATTTATAACGATTTGCGAAACAGGGGTGCCAAATTCTGTTGTAGTGTCGGATATAACCTCCCAAGTTTCAGCTGAACCGCCACCGTTTCCCACATTAGCAATAGCATCATCAACATACTGCTTATTAACGCAGTCCTCACTATCCACAGGCTCACCCGTCCATAAGTTACCTCTGTGGTCTCGGGCAACGATGGCGTTAGGCATTTCAGAAGTGCCCTCTTTTGGGTACAACCCATCATCAAGCACTATAGCTCTATATGAATCATCAGTCGGATAAAAATTTCCGTCTTCATCTTCCACAACGGCGGGGTTTCTAACAACAATAGGCACCGTGCTGAACGGCACTTGATTGTTAATTACTTTTGGCATTTTGTATTTATTTGCTTTATCCACATACTGCTTATTAGCGCAGTCTTCATTTTCAATAGGTGTTCCTGTCCAAAGATTGCCTTTACTGTCACGGGTAGAAATCATACCACCACATTCCTCAGCAACTCCCATTTTTGGAATTATCCCAACATCCACTTTTAATAATTCAAAAGCCGAATCTGGCATCATACCATCAGGTGTTTCTGCCTCGGTGCTACCCTTTATATAAACCACTCTTGGATAACCCCCATCATTAAAAGCACGGGGTTTCGGCATTCTTTGAAAAGCCGCCTCTGCCACCGCAGTACCGCTCTGCGCGTTTTCGCTTGTCGGGTCATAGGCTTGGTCGGCAACACATTGCTCTATACCCTCTTTAAGTTCGGCCTTTTGCTTGTCGGTTAAATCATCATACGTAAAAGCATCACCCTTGTCGCCTTTTTCACCCTTAAGGCTTGCAAGCCAATCACTTTCATCGCCCTCAAAACCGTTTTCAACGGCTACCTGATATGCCGATTTGCCAAAGGTGATTTTTGCCGTCTCCTCAAGTCGTCCCACAGCCGAATTAACTGTGTCCGCCGCCTCATCAGCCTTTGCCTTTGCAACTTCTACAAGACCTGTAATGCTTTCGTAATTTTCACCGTCTTTTTTTGTTCCTTCGGGCTTGTCGTTAAGTCGCAACACCGCAGGAAATGAGTACAACTCCATCTCGGTTTCATTATCTGCCGACAGAGCTGTTATTACGAGATATACAATAATCTTTCCGCCAAAGCGTGTGTGACGTTCTTCAAGCTCGATGCTCAAATTTGGATCAGTAAATTCCGATGCCTCACTCGACCAAATTCCACCCTCACCGTCATAAACATCAAATCGGTACATTGCTTTACCGTCCACCGTATTGCCAACTATTTCATCGTACAAAGCATCACACACACAAATATTCAATTTTGTTACCCTGTGGTCACCCTTGGTTCCCGCAAACTGCTCTGTTGCAGGTGAAATCCCTTTAATATCTACTGTATATTCAATTGTTTTTATCGCCATATTTTTCCTCCTCAAAAATTGAAGGCACCAAGCTTTAAAGCCCGATACCTTCGTAATCGTTTTAATTAATTTTCAAACATTTAAAAAGTTTACCCTTTAAATATGTTTTTCACATTCTATATATTAACCATGCTACGCTCAAAGCCGTTTTGTGTCTGTTTTGCATAAATAAAAAGTTATAGCAAAGGCAGGAGGTAAACCTCCTGCCTTCTTATACATTATCACTCTATAATTTAATCATAAAGACAATTTAAAAACTCATCAAAACTATCCGCT
>JAZSBS010000036.1:0-3227 GCA_045602525.1 Acutalibacteraceae bacterium | reverse complement strand
ATTAAAAATCGTTACTATAATGAGAACACTTGGACAGAAGTATCCGAAACGTCATTTATAGGCCCCAATAAAGAGGTGATTACTGCTACGCCAAGTGTAGGAAGTATTGTTTGCCGAGCGAATGGAGTTGTTACCTCAATTTACTATGATGATTTTGATTTTGAAAAGATATGTTCACAAGGAGACGATATAGCTTCGGCATGGAAAGATATCAGTGCGTTTTATGAGGATTTTTCGGGTTTTGAACTTGAACTTACTTGTGTAGAACTTGAAAGTAATATGCAAGAGTACGAGTCCGCAACCAAGTATACCATATACAAATATGAACATAACCGATTTAGTTATACCGTGACAGTAAATCAATCGGGTGTGTATATTGAAGCAAAACCCACATTTTAAATCAGGGATCGGTTATCTGATTGATGTTAGCGATATTATATTCGCCTTTTAAAACTCGCGAAGCGAATATCACTTGGGCGAAGTCCAAATATAACTGCGTAGCAATATAACTCGCGTAAAGCGCGAATATAACTGAAAAAGACGATTGCTTTTGCAATCGCCTTTTTCGGGGTGGGGCATAGGGGATTCGAACCCCTGACCCCCACACTGCCAGTGTGGTGCGCTCCCAGCTGCGCTAATGCCCCAAACCTTATAAATATGTTATCATATTACACTTTAAAAATCAAGTGTGGCATAAAATTTTTCTAGAAATCACACTTTTTTATTGACTTTTGAGCTTTTGTTGGTTATAATCAGTATCTATAAGGGGTATTTCGCCCTAACATAATTTTGATATATGTATATTAATGTCTCGGACAAGGAGGTTAGTAATAATGAAAAGAACTTATCAACCTAAGAAATTACATCGTAAAAAAGAGCATGGTTTCCTTAAGAGAATGGCTACAGCTAACGGTCGTAAAGTTTTAGCTCGTCGTAGAGCAAAGGGAAGAAAGCAGTTATCTTACTAAAGTAAAGCCACTTCCACGTGGCTTTTTCTTTTAGTTAAGATTATTTGGTGAGATTATGAGAGTCTACCGAAAACTTAAACAAAATTGGGAATTTCACCGCGCATATAACCGCGGTGTGTCTATGGTATCTCCAAGTTATGTGCTTTATGTATGTAAGGGCAAAAAAAATCAACTGCGTCTTGGTATTACAGCGGGCAAAAAGTTGGGTACTGCTGTAAGTCGCAATCGCGCAAAACGCGTTATAACCGCGGCGTTTGATGCTTGTGCGACGCACATACCCTTAGGGTATGACTGCGTGGTGGTTGCCCGCACACGAATTTTAAACACCAAAAGCAATATAGTTGCTGCCAATTTTGAGCGCCAACTAAAGCAACAAAATCTATGGATAGAATAAAAAATCCCATAAGCCGATTTTTTATCGGACTTATCAGAATTTATCAAAAACATATATCACCTCACAAAATCCCCTGTTGCCGTTTTACGCCCAGTTGCTCGGCTTATGCGGTAGAGGCTATCACCGTACACGGCGCATTTAAGGGTTTGTTTTTGTCGATAAAAAGGGTCTTGAGGTGCAATCCGTTTTGTAAAGGCGGTTATGACCCCGTACCGCCGAAAAAAGAAAAATAAATATGCAAACAGAAAGGTGTTAGGTTATGCAAACACTTTTTAACATTATAAATGTACCACTTGGATATGTTATGCGTTTTCTTGCCGATATTTTCAGCAACGATTTCGCTGCTGCGGTTGCAGTTTTTACACTTGTAATTAATGTTATCTTAATACCTCTTAGTATCAAGAGTCAAAAGTCATCTGTTCAGCAGATGCGCATTAAGCCCAAAATGGACGAGTTGCGCAAACGCTATGGCGATGACAGACAAAAAATGGCCGAGGCACAGCAAAAGCTTTATCAGGATGAGGGCGTTTCTATGTCGGGCGGTTGCCTGCCTATGCTTGTTCGTCTTGCGCTTATGATGAGCATTTATTGGCTCATTTTGTCACCCCTTACCTATATTGCTCGGGTTGACAAAGAAGATGTTACCGCAGTTAGTACCGCTATAACCGAGACGATGAAGGATTACAAGGAAAATGATAAGGATAAATATGATGAATATTCTAAAAAACTTATCGACGCAGGTTGGTCAGAAAAAAGCACCAATGCGGACCTTATGATTACAAATATTGTAAGAAATAATCCCGATATCATTAAAGAAGTTTTACCCGAAGAAGAGTATAAGGAAATCGAGGACGAGTATAATACCATTATCGAAAAAGACCAGGCAGCAAACATAAACTATCTGCTTTTTGGTAATGAGAAGCTTGACCTTACCAAAACACCAAAATTCTCGTTCAACATTTTTAACGATTTTCAGCTTTTATGGCTTATACCTATCGGCGCGTTTTTAGCGCAGATTCTTACAAGCTTTATCTCTATGCGTGTAAACAAAATCAACAACCCCGACGCGCCCTCAATGGCAGGTATGATGCTTACAATGCCACTCATATCCTTGTTTATCGGTTTTGGCTTGCCCGGAGGCGTTGGTTTCTATTGGATATGCTCGTCACTGATAGGCGGTCTTATTCAGTCGGGCGTACAGCTTTGGTATGGCCCGCAAAAAATGCTTGCACGTGAGCGCGCTAAAGAGCTTTTGGCACAGTGCGATTTTGAAGCAAAGCAGCTTGAAAAGTTTAATAAGGCAGATTCAGATTCTATAATAAAGGATTAATTTAGGGAGGGTCTTTTCTTGATTAAGGAAGCAATCGGCTTCGGTAGCACAGTTGACGAAGCAAAAGAAGACGCCATTTTGCGACTTGGCGCTAAAATAGAAGAAGATGTACAGTTTGAAATAATTTCATTACCCAAAAAGAAGGTATTGGGCTTATTTGGTGGCTCACAGGCAGAGGTTAAGGCGTATGTAGAGCGTCCTGACAAGCCTGCAAAAAAGAATAACAACAAGCAGTCCAAAAAGTCTGATAACACCGTAAAGAGTGAAAAGAAGGCGAAGCCTGAAAAGGCTGAACCTAAAAAAGCAGAGCCAAAGGCAGAAAAGAAGGAAAAGGTTGAAAATCCAGAGGTTGAGGCTGTTGACCAGTCGCTTATTCCTGCTGACAGCAAAACAGGTAAGGCAATCGCATACCTTAATGCAATACTTAAAAACCTTGGTTGTGAAAATGTTGAGATTAAGGCTGCCGTTCGCGAAAACGGCGCGCTGATTATTCTTGACGGCGAGGGTCTTGGTGTGGTAATCGGTCACCGTGGTG
>JAZSBS010000035.1:0-2804 GCA_045602525.1 Acutalibacteraceae bacterium | reverse complement strand
GTATTTGGCTCGGCGTATTGTGTTATTCAAGAGAACAATGTGATTTATAAAAAATGCTTTGGAACCACATCGGTTGATAATGCAGAAGCTATTACAGAGAACACACTATTTCGCCTAGCTTCTATGACTAAGCCGATTACCGCAATAGCAACACTTATTCTTGTGGACCGCGGTCAGCTTTCGTTGTCTGATAAAGTGATTGATTATCTGCCCGAATTTAAGAATATTCATACAACACAAATCAGCGATAATAATGAAATAATCGATTTTGGCGAAGTGCAAAACGATATTACTATCTGCCATCTGCTTACACACACTTCCGGTATTGGAAGTGATGCGGCAAAATTGCAAAAAATGACCGATGAAGATAAAAAAAGCATTGATAATACGGTCAAATTCCATTACGAAGCAGGCTTGGACTTTGAACCGGGAACAAAACAACAATATAGTGGAACAGGCGCTTTTGATGTGTTGGTAAATATTATTGAGAAAATAACCAAAACCGATTACCTGCAATTTTTACAACAAGAAATTTTTGAGCCTTGTGAGATGGTAAACACAACATTTATTCCAACCGGGGAGCAATGGAAGCAAATAATTGCTATGCACAATAAGATTGACGGTAACAATAGTGTAGTAAAAATGAAAGAAAATTGCATTTTTTATGATTATCCTTGTATGCATTATTTGGGAGGAGCAGGATTGGTATCAACACTTAACGACTATTCAAAGTTTGCAAAAATGCTCTTGAACAATGGGAAAACACCAAAAAAACAAATTCTTAATGAAGAAACATTCCGATTGCTTCATACGCCTTTTGTTTCCGAAGAAATCATGCCCTCTAACGAGCGTTGGGGTCTTGGTGTGCGCGTCATTGTGAGAGAAGAGTATAAAACCCTGCCTGTCGGCTCTTTTGGTTGGAGTGGTGCTTACGGTTCACATTTTTGGATTGACCCCACAAACAAAATTGCTGCTGTGTTTATGAAAAATTCATTTTTCGACGGTGGCGCAGGAAATGAATCTGCTCGCAATTTTGAAAAAGCAGTAAACGATTCCTTTCATCGCAATTAAATATAAAGTATAAAGTAAGGTCAAATGCATATGAAAAAACAGTTGTTTTTTGATGATAACAAATTATTCGTCAGGGAAAATGTGACAAGAAAATATGGTCGCCCGCAGCTTATTGCCGATTACAGCGATGGTAGTTCAAGCACCGATTATCCCACGGGATATGTTTTTCGGCTCGATAACGGTAAATACCGTATGCTTTATTATGCTCACAGCAAGGTCTATTCAGACAGAAAGCTATTGTCTGCAATAAGTGATGATGGTGTGCATTTTTCTCTAGAACCGCTATTTCCTTCTGAAAAGGAATATCCCAACGAGATCATGAGCTTAAAGGGTGGCAATGAAATAGCCTTTATATATGAGGATAAACACTGTTCAGATAAAGATGACCGCTATAAGCTTCTTATGTCTGAGTTTGATGGAGACAATTTGCAGGTCAACGATACTGTATTCACTTCACCCGATCTCATAAATTGGTCTAAAAAAGAGGGCATTTTTTGGGGTGACGGTACAGAGCCGCTTGCAAGTGTTTTTTATAACGAGCATAAAAAAGTGCATACGATCATTGAAAGACCCTTTTGGGGCATCCGCTATGCCGGCTTGAAGGAGACTGCCGATTGGCAGACCTTTACCGAATATCAGCCCTGCCTTAATGTTGACTCGCTTGATGAGCCGCTTGCCGAGGTTTACGGTATGTTTGCCTTTGAGTATGAGGGTATGTACATAGGACTTCCGCATCTGTACAGGAATTTAAAAAATGAGCTTAACGCTAAATTTTTTAAAGGAACTATTGATACCCAGCTTGCCTATTCTTATGACGGAAGATATTGGAACAGAAGCCTGCGCGAGCCGTTTTTGAGCGGAATTACGGGAGAAACAGAAACCGAGTATAAGATGATATGGTGCTTCGGAATGGCAAATCGGGAGGATTGCATTAATTTGTATTCTGCTGCAACCAAACTTGAGCACGGCCCCGCCTTCCGCGAGCCGGGAACGGGTAAAATGCTCGTCTGGAACTTAAGGAAAGACGGCTTTGTAATGCTTACTACCAATAAAGCCGATGAGCCCGCTTGTATTGCTACACGCGAAAAAGTGTGGCATAGCGGCGAAGCACATTATAACCTTAAGGCAGAAAGTGCCACCGTAGCGGTATATATTACCGACGAGAGCGAAAATGTAGGCGGAAATGTATTGGGTTTTTCGCATATTGTAGATGGAATGGGTCACAAGGACTGCGTTCCCTTCAGCGGTGACAGCACCGATTGGGTGCCGGAGTATTCTACGGGTAAAAAGGTAAGTGATCTGTGCGGAAAAACACTTGTGTTTGAGCTTAAATTTCTTAACGGCGAAGTCTATTCCTTTGCAGGAGACTTTACCGATGTATACAACACTCAAGGTGCAAGGTACAGAAAATTCGGCGTACTGCCTAAATAGCGAAAAACGAGAGGCTGTCTTACTAAATAAGTAAGACGGCCTCAAAATTTCGCTATGTAAATCATTGGTGTTTTAATAACACCGGCCTCTATGCGGCGTTCAATACCTGTGGCTTTCATAGTATATCTTTCTCCTTTTTTACAAATGTTTTGTAGGGGCGATTATTAATCGCCCGCGGGCGGACACTGACCGCCCCTACAATAATTTTACAAATTACGCTGTTAGTATCTGTAAAGGAGGGAGATTTATACTTAATCGTTTCTTATTTCAATTTTTACATTATTATATTTATCAATGCTGTC
>JAZSBS010000034.1:0-3574 GCA_045602525.1 Acutalibacteraceae bacterium | reverse complement strand
GTTAAATTGCATAAAATATTGAAAATTATAATTAAAACTGTTATAATAGTTTTAATTATCCGTATTATACTATATAATGTTGAAATTTTTGTAGTATAAGAGGGTATGTTTGTTATGACAAGACTTGAAATTGGCAATTTATTTGACACCCAGCACACAATCGCAAGCGATATTTTTGAAGGTAAAAAATATGCCTTTGAGGTTTTACCAGAAATTAAAGAATTTATAAAACGGTTAAGCCTTACGCTTGACGTGGAAAAATTTGATGATTTAGGCGGCGGTGTTTTTGTTTCAAAAAGTGCTACTGTTGCTAAAAGCGCATCGATTACAGGTCCTTGCATTATTGATGAGGATGCGGAAATCCGTCACTGTGCTTTCATTCGCGGCAATGCAATCGTTGGAAAGGGTGCGGTTGTGGGTAATTCGACCGAGCTTAAAAATGTTATATTGTTCGACAAAGTTCAGGTGCCGCACTATAACTATGTGGGCGATAGCATTTTAGGGTATAAATCACACTTGGGCGCGGGGGCAATAACTTCAAATGTTAAGTCTGATAAAACAAACGTATCTATCACACTGGAAACACAAAAGTATAATACAAGTCTAAAGAAGTTTGGCGCGATTTTGGGTGACTATGTCGAGGTTGGATGTGGCACGGTGCTTAATCCCGGTACTGTAGTGGGTAAAAACACAAACGTTTATCCGTTGTCAATGGTTAGGGGATATGTGGATGAAAACAGCATTTACAAAAGTTGCGGAAACATTGTGAGGAAAAGTTAAAAATTATGGAAAAGTGGGACATTTTAAATGCCGATGGCACACCTACCGGCAAAACAACGCTTCGTGGGCGCTGTAATTTAAAGCAAGGTGAATATCACCTTGTTGTGCATATATGGATAGTGTCATCGCGCGGCGATTTTTTAATTCAGCGCAGGTCAGACAGTAAAAAGCTTATGCCGGGTGAATGGGCGGCTACGGGCGGCGCTGCCATATCTGGTGAGGATTCATACACAGCTGCAAACCGCGAGCTTTATGAGGAATTAGGAATTCCTTCAAACAAGCAAACGCTTAAAAAACTTACGAGAATAAAGCGCAGAAATTCCTTGCTTGATATATGGTTTATAAATACCAATATTGAAAGTTACAGATTAAAGCTTCAGAAAGACGAGGTTGCCGAAGCCCGTTGGGTAAGCCGTGAACAATTTAAAACAATGATTGAAAACGGCGAGTTCCATAATTATGGAAAAGAGTATTTTGACACAGTGTTTAATAAAATTGATGAGTTGTTGGGGGTGACGGTGTGAGCCTTAATAATGCAAACGAAAAATGCGTTGTATGTAAAGCGTATCTTTTTGACGAAGACGATGTTGTGTACTGTCCTGAATGCGGCGCACCTCATCACAGAGAATGTTATAATTCTATAGGTCACTGCGGTATGGAAGAATTTCATGGTACAAATAAGCAGTATAAAAAGCCTGAGCCTGTAAATGAAGTGAAAATTGAGGATACCGAGCCTGTACAAAGCAGAATTATAGTCTGCGGTATGTGCGGTGAAAAGTACGAAACAACAGAAGATTTTTGTCCTAACTGTAAGACTCCGAATGTAATAAAGACGAGCGGCGGCAGATTTGTAACCTTTGATTTTTTAGGTGGTGTACCGGGAAATACAGATTTAGGAAACGGCGTTACAGCAAACGAAGCAAAAAAATTTGTGCTTAATAACACCCACCGTTATATACCAAAATTTGTAGGTTTTAAAAAAGGCAAAAAGCTATCTTGGAATTGGCTTGCGTTTTTAACACCGTGCGGATGGTTGATGTCTCGAAAAATGTATTTGTTGGGTGCTATTATCGGTGCGCTTGAGATTGCTTTTACAATGCTTTCGGTGCCGCTTTCTGCAGCTCTTGGTCGGTTGGATACTTCGTCGGCGCGCGGTACTATGGAGATAGCCCTTCTGATTTCAGAAAATATTTCGGCTATAGGTGTTACAGCAGTTTATGCCGCCGCAATCGGTGGGTTTTTAAGTATAGCGTTAAGCATAATAATTGCAATTTTTGGCGACCTGATATATAGAAATCGGGTTATATCAAAGATAAGTGAAATAAACCGTGAAAGTGAAGACAAGGCAGAGGATTACCGTAAAAAAGGTGGTATAAGCCTTATGGCTGCCGTTTTGGGTTATTGTGCTGTAAGCTATCTGCCTCAGATTATTGCTTTTACATTGGGGATGTTATGATGAAAAAATACTCAACGCTTTATTTCGATCTTGATAATACAATACTTGACTTTACCGCTGCCGAGTACAAAGCAATAAGACAGTTGCTTGCTTCGCACAATTTGCCTGTAAGTGATGAAATAGTTGCACAGTATTCTGCAATTAATCAAACCTGGTGGGAGCGGTTCGAAAAAGGCGAAATTAAAAAGGAAGAAATATATGCCGGTCGATTCAGAGATTTTTTAAACCTTTACGGTTTTGACGGTAATCCGCAAAAAATGGCAGAAGATTATTTTGAACTGCTGTCTCAAGGCTATGATGCTATTGATGGTGCGGAAAAGGTTCTTCAATATGTAAAAAATCAGGGTTATACCGTTTGCATTACGACAAACGGTATGTCACGAACACAGCACCGCCGCATTGACGGCTGTGGGCTGAAGCAGTATTTTGATTACATATTTGTATCTGAGGATGCGGGTCACCAAAAACCAGAAGTAGAATATTTTGAATACACTATGGCAAATTCACCCGAAAAGGACAAGTCGAAAATATTGGTTATAGGCGACTCATTGTCATCCGATATATTAGGCGGCATAAATTTTGGTGTAGATACCTGTTGGCTCAATCCAAAAGGTAAAACGGGTACGCATAAACCAACTTATGAAATTACTGATATTATGCAAATTATCGACATTTTATAGAAAATATGCAATATTTTTGCATAAAATTAAAAAATATGAATATTTATTCAAAAAATGCTTGACAAACACGATTCGTAGGCATATAATGTCTGCATATTAAATGAAACACGCTCAAAAAAGGAGAAAAAACAATGGATAAAAAAGATATTAAAAAGGTTGTACTTGCCTACTCAGGCGGTCTTGATACTTCAATAATTATTCCCTGGCTTAAGGAGAATTACAACAACTGTGAGGTTATCGCAGTATCCGGTAACGTTGGACAGGCAGACGAGCTTGACGGCCTTGAAGAAAAGGCAATCAAGACAGGAGCATCAAAGCTTTATGTGCTTGACCTTACCGAAGAATATGTTGATGATTACATTATCCCCTGCGTAAAAGCAGGCGCAATTTACGAGGATTATCTCTTGGGTACAAGCCATGCACGTCCTTGTATTGCAAAGGGTCTTGTTGATATCGCCATCAAAGAAGGTGCAGACGCCATCTGCCACGGTTGTACAGGAAAGGGTAACGACCAGGTTCGTTTTGAACTTACAATTAAGCACTTTGCTCCCAATATGCCTATTATTGCTCCATGGCGCGAGTGGGATATCAAATCCCGTGAGGAAGAGATTGAATATGCCGAGGCACATAATATTCCACTAAAGATAAACAGAGAAAC
>JAZSBS010000033.1:0-9262 GCA_045602525.1 Acutalibacteraceae bacterium | reverse complement strand
GAACGTGTCTAAACACATTCAAAATTCTAGTCTGGTCAAGACCTTCAGCATATTTTCTTATATCTTCTTCATAGTCAAGAAGTAATTGTCTTTGTAATTTTAAAGAACCTTCAAAAGTTTTTTCCACTATTTCATCTATTTGAGCCTTTTGCACCTCTTCCTTACTAACAAGACTTGTTACAACAGTATTCTCGTTTTTTAAAACCCCACGCTCAGATAAGCGCTTAATAACTGTGTAGGTTGTAGTAGGTTTCCAACCGAGTTGCTCTTTACAAAGGGTTACAAGCTCACTGCTCTTAATGGGCTCATGCTCCCACAAAATCAAGCAAAAACGATACTCACTTTCAAAAATCTTAGGTGTTTCCATAATGCACTCTCCTCTCTCTAATGCGTTAGAGTCTATTTATACTCTAACACATTAGAGCGGCTTTGTCAACACCTTTTCATTTTAAAAACAAAATACCCTGATGGTAAAGTTTACCATCAGGGTATTTGTGGTTGTTTTTTTATAGTGGTTGATTATCTCTGAACTCTGCCTGAGCCATCTCCGCCGGCGAGCTTTTCAACCTCG
This sequence comes from Acutalibacteraceae bacterium, assembly GCA_045602525.1. Lineage (GTDB taxonomy): Bacteria > Bacillota > Clostridia > Oscillospirales > Acutalibacteraceae > UBA737. The sequence goes on along the minus strand of JAZSBS010000033.1, from coordinate 8,691 downwards.
GCTACGCCTACACGGTTGTAGTCGCCCTCTATTGAGTGCTTAAGCGCTGAAGCGGCAACTGCAAATTCAATAGCAGCTTGAGTATCTTTACCGCTAAGTAAAGCGTAAATAAGTCCGCCGCCAAAGCTGTCTCCTCCGCCTACGCGGTCAACAATGTGAAGGTGGTATGATTTTGAGAAGCAATAGTTTTCACCATCGTAAAGCATACCTGCCCAGTCGTTATCACTGGCAGAAATTGAAGAGCGAAGGGTAATGGCTACCTTTTCAAAGCCAAACTTATCAGCCAACTGCTTAGCAACACTCTTATAGCCTTCGTGGTTAAGCTTTCCGCCATAAATATCGGTGCCCTCAGCCTCAATGCCAAATACATCTTTAGCATCTTCTTCGTTAGAAATACAAACATCAACATACTGACAAAGGTCGGTCATCGCTTTTCGAGCTTCATCACGTGTCCAAAGCTTACCACGATAGTTAAGGTCGCAAGAAATTTTAACACCCTTTGCCTTTGCTGCAATACAAGCCTCGCGACAGATTTCAACAACATTGGGGCCCAATGCCGGAGTAATGCCTGTAAAGTGGAACCAATCTGCGCCCTCAAAAATCTTATCCCAATCAAAGTCTTCCTTTGTTGCTTGCTGAATTGCAGAATATTTACGGTCATAAATACAAACCGAACCACGCTGTGAAGCGCCCTTTTCAAGATAATAAATACCTACGCGCTCACCACCACGAGTAATGTTTGATGTATCAACACCAAAGCTGCGAAGTGAATCAACAGCAGCCTGACCGATAGCGTGTTTAGGTAACTTTGTTACATAAGCGCTATCCATACCGTAGTTAGCAAGTGATACTGCAACGTTTGCCTCACCGCCACCAAATGTTGCCTGCATCTGATCGTTCTGGAAGAAACGGTAATAACCGTTAGGCGCCAGACGAAGCATAATTTCACCAAAAGTAATAATTCTTGCCATTATCCTCTAATCTCCTTTAAAAGCTCTACAGCTTCTGCTGTAAGTTTTTCAATTTCATCAAATTTGCCATCGGTAATCATATCGCCTGGAACCATCCAACTACCACCGCAAGCAAAAATTGCCTTGCAGTTTAAGTATTCCGCTAAGTTCTTAGGACCAATGCCACCTGTGGGCATAAATTTAATCTTGGTATAAGGTGCCGCCATAGCCTTAATCATCTTAACGCCGCCTGCAGCTTCTGCGGGGAAAAACTTAAGATAGGTAAGACCTAAAGACATTGCCTGCTCTACCTCGCTCGGTGTTGCAACACCGGGGATTATCGGATAACCCTTTTCGTTACAGTGCTTTACAACAATCGGATTAAGACCGGGGCTTACAATAAATGATGCGCCCGCAGCCATTGCAGCGTCGGCCTGCTTGGGTGTGAGGACCGTACCGGCAGCTACAAGAAAATCGGGGTATTCCTGTGCTATAAGACGAATGGCATCTTCTGCGGCATCGGTTCTAAAGGTTACTTCTGCACAGCAGATACCGCCCTTTTTAAGAGCAGCGGCAAGTGGCACTGCGTCCTTAGCGTTGTCAATTTTGATAACAGGCACTACGCCTATATCACTGATTTTTTTAATTAAATTTTCCACTTTTCTTACCCTCTTTACAAGAAAATATTTACATTTTTATTTTACCACATTACAAGATATTGTCAATAAATAATTAAATATTTTATTCTGAAGTTTCTGTGCTACCTGTTTCCTCAGATTCCTCTGCATCTGCCTTTTCAGCCTCGACCTTAGGTGAATCAAGAGCTGTGCCCTCGTGATTTTCACATGTGCCCGGCACATTGTTTTTCTTATACCAACCAACCGATTTTGAAGGACAAGCATCGGTTGCAAGAAGTCCCGTTTCGGTACAGTAATATCTATCCGCCGCATAGCTACTCTCATCAAACGCTTTTGCCTCAAGACCTGAATGAACCTTTGACATAACGGCACCCCACATTTTTAGGGCAATAGCGCTGTCAGAAATGGTCTGCTGGGTATCATAACCACACCAACAGGATGCAACATAATAAGGAGAACCGCCCACAAACCACAGGTCGTTTGAATTATTTGACGTACCTGTTTTAGCATATATTTTCATATCTTTGATATATCCTGCGGCACCCTTACCTGTACCGTTAGAGCCATAAACTACATTTTGTAGCAGTTTATTCATAACAGTCGCAGTGTCCTCGCTTATCGCCGTCTTAGATTTGATGTCCTCGTTAGAAAGAACAACATCGTTATGCTGGTCATACACAGCATAATAAAGTGTAGGTTCATAATACTGACCACCGTTACCAAAAATAGCATAAGCCGCTGCCGACTCTATTGTAGTGATACCGCCGTTTGTACCACCCATTCCCAGTGGTGACAGGTCAATATCGTTTTCGTTAAGAGTGGTAATGCCAAGCTTTTGCGTCAAAAAGTCATAACAGTTCTGTGGCCCTAACTTATTAACAAGATAGACAGGTATTGTATTAATAGAACGTTCAAGAGCGTACTGTGTTGTTACTCCACCCCAATAAGAACTGTACCAGTTTTTTGGTGTCCAGCCGTTATAGTTGGTTGCTGTGTCATTAAGTATTGAAGAATAATGTATAATACCCTCTTCAATAGCGGGCGCATATGCCGCAATCGGCTTCATTGTAGAGCCCGGCTGACGGGATGCATCGGTTGCGCGGTTAAATCCCGTCATACCGAGATTAACCGTTTTTTCGCCTATGCCACCTGCAAGTCCACGCACCCTGCCGTTATAATCCATAACTGTGAAAGCACCTTGTAACTGTTGACCGTCCTTACCCTTAAGGCCATATGCCTCAGAGTTTGAAAACACCTCGTCAACAGTGCTTTGGATAGTAGGATCAAGTGTAGCGTAAATCTTATATCCGCCGCTATAAAAATTTTCTGATGCGCTTACCAAATCCCAACCGTATTTTGCGGCTAAATCATTTGTAACATCAACAATAAGCGCGTCAACAAAATAGTTATTAACCTCGGTTTCATTAAGCTCTTCACGGGATGCAACAAGCTTAAACTCTTCCTTGAGCGCGGCATCGTGCTCTTCTTGAGTTATATATTTTTCTTCAAGCATTAGCGCCAAAACGGTTTCGCGTCTTTCCTTATTACGCTCAGGATTATCGTCGGGAGCATAGTTTGAAGGAGCCTTTGTAATTGAAGCCAACGATGCACATTCAAGCAGGGTTAACTCATCTACACTCTTACCAAAATAATAGTTAGCCGCAACCTCAACGCCGTAAAGTCCGTGCCCCAAAGGGATTGTATTAAGGTAACATTCAAGTATGGTAGATTTACTGTACTCGGTCTCAAGATAGCGCGCACGCATAATTTCACGCACCTTACGACTTGCACTTTGATCACGGTCGTTACTAAGGTTTTTAACCAACTGCTGTGTTATTGTAGAACCGCCTTGTCGTGATGAATAAATAGGGATAAAGGTATTTATAACCGCGCCAAAGGTTCGTTTCCAGTCAACACCGTAATGAGAGTGAAAACGCTTGTCCTCTATAGCCACAAACGCATTAACCAACTGCTGAGGAATACCATCGTAAGCGGTATTTTCCTTATCCTTTGCCTCAGTTTCGTTATATGGTACCCAAATTCTGTTAAACTCACCATGAAGTCGCTGATATTCTACCCACTCGCTACTCGATTTGTCTTTTACATAGATTGTTGTAGTAAAATTAAGCTCCAAATCATTAAGGTCAACATCCATTGTTCCATCAACCATAGTAAACGCATAAATTAAAAAAGAACCTGCAACCATACTTACAGTTATAATACCTACAAGCATTACGGTTAAAAATATCTTTAAAAACTGTTGCTTACCGCGTTTTTTTCTGTTGCGCTTTTTGCGCGCGTCATCTACTGCGCCGGACGAAAAGCTGTTAAGATCTAAAGATTTGTTTTCGTCATTTTCGGGCACACTGCTACTGAAAATATCATTATTATCCATAAAAACACCTCCACGGATAATGCCTACATACAGCATTTCATTGTATATTATACAACATAATTGTCAATTTTGGTAGTTACAATTTTTTAACTAATATTAACGATTTATTAAGGGCATACTATCTTTAACTATATATGAGGTGATCCTGTGTCGTTTTTTATCAGAAAAATTTTATTTCCTATATTAACCTTTATGTCAGTTTTTGTTATCATTCTACACTTTATCGATAATTATCAAGACACAACCACAAGTGTAAATTATACTTTAAAAGCATATAAAAACACCGTTGCATTATACAACGGTGAAGAAATAGTAAAAATTTATAGTAATGTTGTGCTTAACACACTGCCTGAAAAGGATATACAAAGTTTTAACAACGGTATATCTGTCGCAAACCCTTCGCACGCAGAAACATTACTTGAGGATTACGACAGTTAATCTGTTGCCGATTTAATACTTTAATTATTTTATATCTGTAACCGTATATCCCTGTGATTCGATAGCATTTTTAAGAGTATCGTCGGAAACCCTTGCGGAAATTTCCACATTTGCGGCACCGATTTTATGGCTGATATCTAAAACGGTTACTCCGTCTATAGACTCTAATGCTGTTTTTGCGTGAGCCTCACAGTGAGGGCACATCATACCTTCAATTTTAATTGTCTTTTTCATTGTTTTATTCTCCTTTCGATTGCTCTTTATTTTAAAAAAGTTTAGTCGTAACGCATTGGTTACAACACAAAAGCTTGACAAGCTCATAGCGGCGGCACCAAGCATAGGGTTTAATTCCCATCCAAAAAGCGATATAAACGCGCCCGCTGCCAACGGTATACCGACTGTGTTGTAAACAAACGCCCAGAATAGATTTTGTTTTATATTGCGAAGTGTTTTTCGGCTTAAACTCACTGCATCTGCAACATCGGTAAGATTGCTGTTCATCAGCACAATGTCGGCAGATTCTACCGCAATATCCATACCGCTACCAATTGCTATACCAATATCTGCGGTGGTAAGCGCAATTGCATCATTTATTCCGTCGCCTACCATTATAACGTTACCCTCATTTTTAAGGGCTGTTACAACATCCGCCTTACCGTCAGGCCTAACCTCTGCTCTTACCTCGTCAATTCCAACCTCACGAGCTACAGCGTTTGCAGTTCTTTTGTTGTCGCCCGTAAGCATTACCACACGAACACCCATTTTTTTAAGCTCTGATATCGACTGCTTTGCCTCTTTTTTTATCGTGTCTGCAACAGCAATAATACCAATTAAGATATTATCCTCAACAAATAGCAGTGGCGTTTTTCCTTCGTTTGATAGTGTATTGGTGATTTCTGTTATACGAAGAGTGTCGATTCCTTTTTCTGCGGCAGCTATAACACCGCAAGCAAAGCACGGCTTGCCATTTATAATTCCGTTAACTCCAAAACCTGCCGTTTCACTGAAATCAGATATATTTAAAGCAACTATACCCTTTTCCTTTGCGTATTCGTTTACGGCGCTTGCCAATGGATGCGCGCTGCCGCTTTCAAGGGTATATGCTAACTGCAAAAGCTTATTTTTATCAGCATTATTAATTGGCAAAATATCGGTGACCGACGGTGTACCGTTTGTAACAGTGCCCGTTTTATCAAGCACTGCAATACTGCATTTGCCACATAGTTCGAGTGCAGATGCTGTTTTAAACAGTATTCCGTGACGCGCCCCCACACCGCTGCCTACCATTATGGCAACAGGAGTAGCAAGTCCTAATGCGCAAGGGCAACTAATTACCAATACCGATATTGCGCGCGCTATTGCAAAACCAACGGTTTGACCAACCAATAGCCATATAACAAGCGTTATGGTGGCAACAATAAGCACCACAGGCACAAACACCGCTGACACCTTGTCCGCAATGCGCGCAATAGGCGCTTTAGTAGCAGACGCGTCGCTTACCATTTTTATAATTCGTGCAAGGGTACTGTCTTTTGCCTCGGCAGAAGCACGGCAAAGAAGCCTGCCTGTTTTATTTATTGTGCCTGATGACACCCTGCTACCTATTGTTTTATCTACGGGTATACTCTCACCTGTAAGCGACGATTCGTCTACAGCACTACTGCCTTCAAGCACTTCGCCGTCAACAGCAAAGCTTTGTCCCGGAAGCACAATAAAGCGATCCCCTTTTTGCACTTCGTCAGCATCTACGGTAATTACTTTTCCGCCTTTAATAACGGTTACGGTTTTGGGTGATAATTTTAAAAGTGATTTTATGGCGTTGGTAGTTTTCCCTTTCGCATAACTTTCCAGCAATTTTCCAACAGTAATAAGTGTTAAAATCATCGCGGCGGATTCAAAATACATTTCATGGAGCAGGTGACGCGCCTCTTCACCACTTACAGTTGTCATAGTAAAAACATTGGCAACGCTATATCCGTATGCCGCGGCAGAACCCAAAGCCACCAACGTATCCATGTTAGGTGTGCGATTTATAATACCCTTAAATCCGTTTATAAAAAACTTTTGATTTATAACCATAACCGCGGTTGTAAGTAACAGTTGTATGAGTGCTTGCACTAAATAATTTTCGGCAATAATTGTTGGCAATGGCATACCCCACATAGTGTGGAACATTGAAAAATACATCAATATTGCCAATAAAACGCCGGAGCATATAAGTCTTATAAGTACGCTTTTATTTGTGTTTTCCTCTTTAGGCTCTGATTTACTATTGCTTTTCTTGCTATCGGCTATCGTCGCACCATATCCCGCATTAATTACAGCATTTATAATTGTTTGCGCGTCAATGCCATCGTTTACAGTCATATCACCGGTAAGCAGATTTACGTTACATTCCGTAACACCCTCTATACCACCTACTGCCTTTTCAACACGAGCGCTACAAGCCGCGCAACTCATACCGGTTACCTTAAATTTTTGCATTTTGTCACCACCTTGGTTATCGTTTGCTAACTAATTTATATTATATAGTCTCAACATTATTTTTTCAAGAAATAAAATAAGGCAACCTTCAGGTTGCCTTTATTAATTTATTTTTTAAAAGCCTAAAAGCTTGGTACCTGCCGCTTCAAGTATTGCACGATTGGCGAGCGCTTTGGCATCGGTGGCGCCGACCGCACTGATATACAACTTAATTTTAGGCTCGGTGCCCGATGGACGAACAATAAGTGAACTGCCGTCTGCAAGGTAAAAACCTAAAACATTTGATTTTGGTAGGTCAATCTTTGAAATATTACCACTTGAGATATCAAGACTTTCCGACTTGTTAAGGTTGTCAAAACGAGCCACCATAAGACCTTCCACCTCTGTGGGCGGGTCAATGGCAAGACCTTCCATAATTCCTGCAATCTGCTTCATTCCGGCCTGACCCTCACAGGTAAAGCTCTTTTGCGAGCAATAGTAATAACCGTATTTATCATAAAGATTTGAAAGCACTTGCACAAGATTGAGACCCTTAGATTTATAGTATGCCACCATTTCACAGATAAGCATTGCCGCAACAACAGCATCCTTATCACGAACATATCCGCCTGCTAAATATCCGTAGCTCTCTTCAAATCCAAAGATGTATCGCTCTTCTTCGCCGGCAGTCTCAAGATTACCAATCTGTTCGCCTATAAACTTAAAGCCTGTGAGCACGTCGCGCAATTCACAACCGTAATCTGCAGCAATTTTACAGCAAACATCGGTAGTAACTATAGTCTTAACGGCAACAGGATTTTGTGGTAGAGTACCGTTTTCTTTTCTGCCCTTTAGTATATATTCAAGCAATAATGCGCCCACCTCGTTGCCTGAAAACAGACGGTACTCATCACCATCAGGTACGGCAATACCCACACGGTCGGCATCAGGGTCGGTAGCAAGAAGCAGATCGGGTTTAACCGTTTCTGCAAGTTTTAAAGCGCACTCAAACGCCTGGCGAATTTCGGGATTGGGATATGGTGCTGTGGGGAAATTTCCGTTCGGCAATTCCTGTTCGGGCACAACGGTTACATTGGTAGCGCCGATTTTAGCAAGGATACTACGTACTGGCTTGTTGCCGGAACCATGAAGCGGTGTATAAACCACATTAAGATCTGACATATCAACATCCGTATGAACGCGCTGTTTCTGTACATTAGCAAGATATGCCTCAATTACATCGTCACCTATGTATTCAATTTTACCTTCAGCCAAAGCGGCATCAAAATCAACGCGTTTAACACCGTCAAATATATCAACACTGTTCATAATCGAAAGCACGTAGTCGGCCGCCTCAAGACCTAACTGACAACCGTCATTGCCATAAGCCTTGTAGCCATTATATTTTGATGGGTTATGGCTTGCGGTAACAACAATACCTGCATCACACTTTAAATGGCGCACCGCGTATGACAGCATAGGGGTAGGCATAAGCTCTTTATAGATGTACACCTTTATGCCGTTTGCCGCAAGAATTGCTGCAGCATCGCGCGCAAAAACGTCTGATTTAATGCGGCTGTCGTATGCTATTGCAACCTTGCCATTTTTGGCTACCGAATTAACATAAGCCGCCAGACCCTGAGTTGCCTTACCAACGGTGTAAACATTCATGCGGTTAGTACCTGCACCTATAACGCCGCGAAGACCGCCTGTGCCGAATTCAAGATCCTTGTAAAATCTGTCTTCAATTTCTTTTTCGTCCGTAATGGCAAGGAGTTCTGCTTTTGTTTCTTCATCAAAACCGAGC
>JAZSBS010000032.1:0-21947 GCA_045602525.1 Acutalibacteraceae bacterium | reverse complement strand
CTTATTGTTTGGGATTTTATAAATTATGCTAAAAGCCACGGTATTCCTGTGGGTCCTGGCAGAGGCTCGGGTGCGGGTAGTATAGCAGCATACTGTATAGGGATTACAGGTGTTGACCCTATAAAATACAATCTGCTGTTTGAACGCTTTTTAAACCCCGAGCGTGTATCTATGCCCGACTTTGACGTTGACTTTTGCTATGTTAATCGTCAAAAAGTTATTGACTATGTTATAGAAAAATACGGTGCAGACCACGTGGCGCAGATTGTAACCTTTGGTACAATGGCGGCACGCGCCGCTGTGCGAGATGTTGGCAGAGCAATGGATATACCATATGCAACCTGTGATAAAACGGCCAAGCTTATACCGCAGTCTATAGGTATGACACTTGAACGCGCACTCGAAAGTTCAAAAGAACTTAAAAACTTATATGACGGCGATACGCTTATAAAAGATCTTATCGATATGGCAATTAAGCTTGAGGGTATGCCGCGTCACGCGTCTACTCACGCGGCAGGCGTTGTTATATCTGACCGACCTGTCAGTGACTATGTGCCATTAGCGCTCAATGATGAGTCGGTTGTAACACAGTATACAATGACTGCGCTTGATGAATTAGGACTGCTAAAAATGGATTTTTTGGGACTTCGCAATCTGACAGTTATTGCTGATACTGAGAAAGATGTGCAAAAAGATAACCCTGATTTCAGTGTAGAGGATATACCAATGGACGATGCCGATACCTTTAAAATGATGGGTGAGGGCTTTACCGACGGCGTATTTCAGTTTGAATCGGACGGTATGAAGAACGTGCTTCGTAAATTTCGTCCCGAAACACTTGAAGATTTAATTGCAATTATATCGCTTTACAGACCGGGTCCTATGGATTCAATACCACGTTATATACACAATCGACACAATCCTCAGGATGTAAAATACGATACGCCGCTACTCGAGCCGATACTTAATGTGACCTACGGCTGTATTGTTTATCAAGAGCAGGTAATGCAGATATTCCGCAGTCTTGCGGGGTATTCGCTTGGTCGCGCCGATATTGTACGACGCGCTATGTCAAAGAAAAAACATGACGTATTGGCGCGCGAACGAAATTCGTTTATTTACGGCGAAAAAGATTCTAAGGGTAACATTATTTGTGATGGTGCTGTAAATCGAGGAGTAAGTGAGCATGTAGCAGAAAAATTGTTTGATGAAATTTCTGCCTTTAGTTCTTATGCTTTTAATAAATCTCATGCGGCGGCATATGCTGTGGTGGCTTATCGTACTGCGTACTTAAAATGTCATTATCCTACGCAGTATTTTGCAGCGTTACTTACAAGTGTGCTTGATTCTCCTGGTAAAATATCACAATATACGTCAGAATGCAAACGTATGGGTATTAAAGTTTTGCCACCTTCAGTTAACGAAAGTTATGAAAATTTTACCGCAAACGGTAAATGTATTCGTTTTGGTCTTCTTGCGGTGCGGAACCTTGGCATAAATCTTATAAATCAATTTGTGGACGAGCGAAAGAACGGTAGATATACGTCTATGTATGATTTTTGTAGCCGTAATTATAGCCGCAACTTTAATCGTCGAGCGCTTGAAGGACTTATAAAAAGCGGTGCTATGGACACATTAGAGGATAACCGACGAAAAATGATATACAATATAGATAAGGTGCTCTCTGTTATAGATGAAACACAGCGCTTCTCGTCTGAAAATCAACTTGATTTATTTGGCGACAGTAGTGATAATATCACCTTTGAGCTTACACATATTGATGAGATGCCAACGTCGGAATTGCTCGCTATGGAAAAGGCGGCCACAGGTATGTATTTATCGGGTCACCCTATGAATAGTTACCGCACCTTTGCACGTAGCGCGAGGTTTATTCCTATTAATGATATAAATGCCAAAAAAGTGGCTGACGGTCGTAGAATAAGTGTTGTTGGAGTACTTGGCGAAATAAAGTTAAAGCAGCTTAAAAACAAAAATACTATTGCGTACACTACACTTGAAGATACTACAGGTGTTATAGACGTTATTGTTTTTTCGGCAACTCTTGCGGGTTATAGACCGATTATGATACCCGGCAATGTTGTTATAGTAAATGGCAAGGTGAGTGAACGCGAGGACCGTGACCCCGAGCTTGTATGTGAGTCGGTAGAAGTTGTGCCAGAAAGCGCGCAAAGTGTTACCGATGATGCAACACTATATTTAAAAATTCCAAGTCTTAATTCACCGCAATTTAGTGGAGTTTGCGATGCATTGTCAAGATATAAGGGTGACAGCAATGTTATAATTGTTTGTGAGGATACAAACAAGCGTATTATGGCGCCTGACAGGTTAAAAATTGAACCAACCGATAAGCTTATTCAGGAATTGGCGGAGATTTTAGGTGAAAACAATGTAAAACTTGTGATAAAATGAAAAAAATGTTGCAGTTTTTAAATTTATAGTGTATAATTTTCGGGTATATGTTTTGGAGATGATACAAAAAATGAAAACTATAGGTGTTTTGACAAGTGGCGGCGACGCGCCGGGTATGAACGCTGCGGTACGTGCCGTAGTGCGAACTGCTATTTCACTTGGTATGACAGTTAAAGGTGTAAGACGCGGCTATGCCGGTCTTATTGAAGAAGATATTACTGATATGGATGCACGCTCGGTTTCCGATGTTATAAACCGTGGCGGTACATTGTTGTATACCGCTCGTTGTCCTAAATTTAGAACGGAAGAGGGCGTAATGCAGGCGGTTGAAAACTGTAAAAAGCATGGAATTGAGGGCTTAGTTGTAATCGGCGGTGACGGTTCATTCCGTGGCGCGCTTGAGTTGTCACGTCACGGTGTGCCCTGTATTGGCGTGCCAGGTACAATAGACAACGATATTGCCTGTACCGAATACACCATAGGTTTTGATACTGCTATGAACACTGCTATGGAAATGGTTGATAAAATTCGCGATACTGCTCAGTCACACGACCGCTGCAGTGTTATTGAGGTTATGGGCAGACACGCGGGATATATTGCCGTTCAGACGGGTATTGCCGTGGGTGCTACCGCAATTATGGTACCTGAGGTGCCCGTGAATATTGAAAGTATTATTCGCAAGATCAACACCACAAAAAGCAACGGCAAAAAGCATTTTATAGTAATTGTTGCTGAGGGTGTCGGCGGTGTTGAAGAGGTTGCCAAGCAGATTATGGCGGGCACGGGAGTTGACTCGCGCGCTACCATTTTAGGACATGTTCAGCGTGGCGGTAATCCTACCTTGCGTGACAGACTTCGCGCAACACAAATGGGTTATGAAGCGGTACAGTTGCTCTATCAGGGCAAGGGTAATCGTGTAGTTGCTTATCAGGGTAGCAGTGTTGTTAACTATGGTATTGAGGATGCTCTTCAAATGCAGAAGAAATTTGATCAGAATATGCTAAAAATTGCGCTTGAGACAGCAATTTAAAAATAAAAATCTCGCTGAGTGTCAGCGAGATTTTTTATCTTTATCATATGGTACGTATTTGATTTTGCGTTTTCTGCTTTTTTTACTATTTAATTTTATAACTGATATTATGAAAATCAGGATAATAAGTGCAACTAAGGCATAAAACACCTTCATATAGGATGACGAAAAGAACTGTTTTATTGCACGAAGAACAGTGAGCATTGTACTTTTTTCGATGTTTTCGTTGGAAACAAGATTGACAGTACCGATTACCTGCTCGGCATAGATGATATCGGCAGTGCCAAGAACTTGTCCTTTTTTTATAGGCGCGTCGACGGTGTCGTTTGCTGGCTTTGGTACTATACTTATGGTTGAGTCGTCGGCATCCTTTGGTAGAATTGAAATAAAGCTTTCCTCTACATAAAGGGATACAAAGTCGGTGTCGAGCGATAGATCCACGTTGATTTCTGCAACCGGATTTGATGTGTCGGCAACCTTTTTAAATTCAAAATTGTTGAATGCCCAGCGGTAAAGCTCTTTGCTTTCGGTAAAATGATTCTTTTCGTTTGGTGGACATCCGAAAATCAGACATATATAGTTGTAGCCGTTATAGCTTGCCGTGCTTACAAGGCAACGACCTGCCTCGTCGGTATAGCCTGTTTTTACACCCTTTGCGTAGGTGTAGTAGTAATTGGTGGTGTTGTCCTGTAAGAAGTTGGTGGTAGAAAGCACACGTTCGCCTGACATACTTGTTTTTACTGTGTGTCGGGTGCTTTCGCACACTTCTTTAAATGTTTCGTTTTCTAAAGCTAATTTTGTAAGAATATAGGTGTCGCGCGCAGTAGTATAATTCTCTTCGTGATGAAGACCTATGGGGTTTTCATAATGTGTTCCCGTAAGTCCAAGCTCGGTAGCACGTGTGTTCATCATTGTTACAAAATTTTCAACACTGCCACCGTAATACGCCGCTGCAAGCAGTGAGCAGTCACCGTAGGATGACATAAGTACCATATAAACAAGGTCAAGCTGTGTAATCTCTTCACCAGCTTTAAGCAACGAAACGCTGCTACCTGTGCCGCTTATAAGGTCGAGCGCTTCCTCGGTCATAGCAATTTTAGCATCAGGGTCGTATTTGTCACTTTCAAGAATTAGCAGCGTTGTCATTATTTTTGTGATTGATGCAGGGTAGACTTTTTCATCGGCGTTTTTTTCATAAAGTACTTCGCCTGTATCAAGTGATACAAGCATTGCCGCATTTGCTGTGATTTCAATGCCGGATGGTTCATAGGCATTTACAGTAAGAACAGGTGCAAATATTAAACAAATACACAAAAAAGCAGAAAATATTCTTTTAAGCATAGCAATCTCCTTGAAAGTATGGTATACTACCATTATACAATATTAATTTACAAAAATAAAGTACGAATATTAAAAACGGCGGTGAAAAAATGGTTTATATAACAGGTGATATGCACGGTGATTTAGAGCGCCTGTACGATAAGGAATTCAGAAAACTTAAACGTGGCGATGTTCTTATTGTTTGCGGCGATTTTGGATTTATATTTGATAATTCAAAATTAGAGAGACAGGTAGTGAAATTTTTTGCTAAGCGTAAATTTATAACCGCTTTTGTAGAAGGTACCCATGATAATCTTGATAAAATAAACCGTTGCCGCGAGACCGTCTGGAAGGGCGGTAAGGTGCACCGAATAAAAGGCAATTTGCTCCACTTGATACGAGGACAGATTTTTGATATAGAGGGCAACCGTTATTTTACCTTTGGTGGTGGAGAGAGTATCGACAAGGATATGCGTGTGGCGCAAGGCTTCTGGTGGCGCCAGGAAGAGCCTACGCCGGCTGAAATGGCAGCTGGCGCGCGTGTACTTGACGAAGCGGGATGTAAGGTTGATTTTATAATCACCCACGAACCACCCTCGAGGGTTAAAAGCGCGATATTACTTCGTCGTGGTGATAAAGATAATGTTAATAAGCTTAACGGATATCTTGAGGAAATCGGAAGATCCTGTACTTACCGTCATTGGTATTTTGGTTCACTTCACGAGGACAGAGTTATTACCGAGCATCATACCTGTGTGTTTAAAAAACTTATTTCGATACCGAAAAATGCTTAAAACTTGTAATTTTATATTAAGTGTGGTATAATAATTAATCATATTATTTGGAGGTTGTTATATTGAATACCGACAGATTGTGTCCGGGTTGTATGAATGACAACGGCGGAGAAAAAATATGCAGTATATGCGGATATGATATGTCAAGCAAAAACGACAGCTTTTGTTTGCCTGTTAGTTTTTTGCTTTCGGAAAGATATTTTATAGGAAAGGCTATAGCTGTTAATACCGAAGGTATTACCTATATTGCTTGGGACAATGCGTCGGGAACTGCCGTACATATAAAAGAATATTATCCAAAAGGTATTGCCACACGCAACCCGGATAAAACTGTATCGGTAGTAAGTGGTAGCGAATTTTATTTTAATGAAGGTCTTATGGATTTTATCGAGATAAATAAAAAGCTTATAGCTACCGAGCTGCAGTCGGTTATTCCTGTGCTCACGGTATTTGAAGAAAATGGTACAGTTTATGCGGTTACACCCATAATATCCGGTATAACATTGGGCGGTTTTCTTGAGCGCAATGGCGGCAGTCTTCGTTGGGAACAGGTGCGTCCGTTGTTTTTACCGCTTATTGATACTCTTAAAGGTTTGCACGAAATTGGTATAATACACGGAGGAATATCACCCGAAACCATAATGGTTGGCAGGGACGGCAAACTGCGTTTTAACGGTATATGTATACCGCGCTTGCGCACAGCATCACCCGATAGCCCCGCCGAGCTTTACAGCGGATATGCTGCGGTTGAACAATATGGAAAAACCGATGCTGTTTTAAGCGTGGCATCAGATGTTTACGCACTTAGCGCTACCTTGTTCAGAGTTCTTATCGGAGTGGTTCCTCCATCGGCAGAGTCAAGGCTTGCGGCTGATACACTTTCGATACCTGCGCGCTTTGCCGACGAATTACCGCGTCAGGTGTTGGTAGCAATTGCAAACGGTATGCAGGTAAACGTACAAAACCGTACCGAAAATATTGATATATTTAAAAATGAATTAGTTTACGGCGAAACACAGGAAAATCTGCGCCGCGTAGCAAATACACGTGCAACCGAGCAAAACGCAAAAAAGGATAGCAAGCCGTCTGTTAAGAAAAAGGGAAGCAGTGTAAAATATGCGGCAATTTCTGCAGGAATTACTGCGGCATTGTTTTTGGTTGCGGCAGTGGTGTTGGTTTTTGTGTTTAAAGATCAGATTTTTGGTACAGAGGAACCCACTTTTAACAATTCTGAAATTGAATCAATGCCAGAGATTGAGTCGATAGGTGATGTTGACCCTGGCGCTGAAAACTCGGTGATTTTGTATGAGGTTCCTGATTTTGCGGGCAAGTTTTATTATCAATTGGCTGAAGAAGAGGATTATGAGCGCTTTAAATTCAGCATAAAAGGTAAAGAATATTCTGATAAATATGAACGCGGTATGATTTGTGCACAATCGGTGGCAGCGGGTACCGATGTGCAAAACGAAACCGAAATACAGGTTACAATAAGTCTTGGCCCTAAGGAACTAACCGTAGCAAATGTTGTAGGACTTGATGAAATGAGTGCGAAGCTCGAACTTTTGAAGCAGGGATTTTTGTATAGCAATATCGAGGTTGTAGAAAAGTATGATTCTGACGCAGAGCCGGGAATTGTGCTTGAACAGGACCCCGCCTATGGCGATACGGTCACAGCTGAGAGTTTTATAAAGATTTACGTTAATTCTTATAAGGGTGATGAGTTAGTTGACGGACTTATAGGAAACGGCGGAAATTATGACGATGACACATCATCTGATTATACCTACAATTAATGGGGTGAACGTTTGGTTACGGTTTTGCTTGCCGTTTACAATGGTGAAAAATATTTAGCGCAGCAGATTGATTCAATACTGTCTCAGACTGTTAAGGATATAAAAATTGTTATCCGCGATGACGGCTCGTGTGACAATTCTGTCGATATTATTAATTATTATTGCAACAATTATCCCGATAAAGTTTTTTGTCTTAACGGTAATCCGACTGGTAGTGCTAAGCAGAACTTTGCAAAACTTTTAGAGGCTTGTGATGATGATTATATAATGTTTTGTGATCAGGACGATGTTTGGCTGCCACAAAAGGTTGAAACAACCCTTGCGGCAATGCAAAAAAGCGAGGGTGGTTCAAAAATACCTGTTCTGGTTCATACCGATTTAAAGGTGGTAGACCAGAATTTGAAAGTGATATCGGATTCGTTTTTTGAATTTCAGAAATTAATTCAAAGCGAAATTACGTTGCCGCGCTTGTTGGTTCAAAACTATGTCACTGGCTGTACGGTTATGATAAACCGTGCTTTAAAGGAAAAATGTAAAAAAATACCGAACAACTGTATTATGCACGATTGGTGGTTGGCGTTGGTTGCGGTGATTTTTGGTAGGCTTGTTTGTGTTAATGAGTCGACAATGCTTTACCGTCAGCACTCGGATAATCAGGTGGGCGCGAAGGCGTCGTACGGCATAGCGTTTATAAAACGCAAGATAAGCACTCTGTCCGAGGTGCGAAAAAATTATAACGCCACATATATACAGGCAGCGGAATTGCTTGATGTTTATGGTGAGAGTTTGAGTAAGCGAGATAAAGAGATTTTGCAGATTTACTGCCGAATTCGAAAAATGAATAAAATTAAAAAAATACACACAGTACGAAAATATGATTTTAAAAAGGGTACGCGGCTTCGCGTTGTTGGTCAGTATTTTTTGATGTAGGAAGGAAAATTTATGAAAATAACCAAAAAAATTATAGCGTTGTTATTAATTATTTGCTTTGTGTTTTGTATGGCCGGCTGTGCGGATGAATTTAACGGCTTTAACCCCGTAGGACTAAGGGTTGTTGACTGTATCAGAGGTACACAATACGAAACCAATATTGATGATAAGGATATGGCGCAGCAGTTGTGGGAAAAGTTTAAAAGTCTTGACATTGATACCGAGACCCCATCCGAAATGGGGACATCATATTTGTATATGTGTTTTTACGATGAGGATCAATCCACACTTGGTATATTTACCATTTATGACAATGGCGCGTGCTGTTTGGGAGAGGACTTTAAAACCTTTTATACCGTTAACGATGGTATGAATGCATATATGGAATTATGCGATATTTACACTTCGTACCAAAAAGAAAAAACAGAATAAATAAAAAGGTTGGAAACTCCAACCTTTTTATTTTTTTATTTTAATTAAATTCTTTTTGAAAGAACGTTTGCTTCGTATTCTTGAACTTTTGCAAACCACTCGCCGTCAGCAGGTACGCCGCAACACTGGCAGTAGTAGTTCCAGATATCACCGAAAGGTAAGGTCTTAACCTCTTCGCTTCTTACCATAAGTTCGGTGTAATCACCCTTGTCCTGCAAATCTTTAAGAGCGGCATTGGGGGTGAGCATTGCCATAAGGAGTGCCTTTTGCCAGCTACGAAGACCCACGCTCCATGCGGCGATGCGGTTAATGCTTGCATCAAAATAGTCAAGCGCCATATAAACGCGGTCAAATGCGTCGCAACGTACGATTTCTTTAGCCATCTCGCGTGTTTCATCATCAAATAGCACTACGTGGTCAGAGTCCCAACGGATAGGACGTGTGATATGTAATGCGATTTCGGGGAAGAAAGCAAGGAGTGCAGGTATCTTATCAGATACAACCTCGGTAGGATGATAGTGGCCGTTATCCATAAGCGGCAAGCAACCGTCGTGGGTAGCTGCGAATGTGAGCGAGAACTCGGCAGAGCCTACAGTGTAAGCTTCGACCCCGATACCGAACACCTTTGATTCTACGCAAGGTTTAACCTTTGCTTTATCAAACGGCTCTGAAAGAATAGCCTCGATTGATTCTTTATATCTGACTCTTGGACCCATTCGGTCGGCAGGTATATCCTTAAGACCGTCGCCTGTCCAGATGTTCATAACACAGGGTACACCAGTTTCTTCGGCAAAATACTGTGAAATGCGAACGCAAGCCTTACCATGCTCGATCCAGAAATCACGAATCTTTTTGTCAGGGCTTGAAAGTGTAAGTCCGCTATCAGCCATCGGGTGTGAAAAGAAGGTTGGGTTAAAGTCAAGACCCATACCGTGTTTTTTTGCAAAGTCTACCCATTTTTTAAAGTGCTTTGGCTCTAATTTATCACGGTCAACAAATTCACCGTCCTCAAAAATAGCGTAGCAAGCGTGAACGTTAATCTTTTTCATACCTGGACAAAGAGATATAACCATATCCATATCTGCCATAAGTTCGTCGGGTGTGCGAGCTTTGCCGGGGTAGTTACCTGTAGTCTGAATACCGCCGGTAAGAGGACCGTCCTGGTCAAAGCCTTTAACATCGTCTCCCTGCCAGCAGTGAAGTGACACAGGTTGCTTCCTTAGTGTTTCGATAACGGCATCAACATCAATGCCGAGTGCGGCGTATTGCTTTTTTGCTTCATCTAATCTGCTCATAAAAATCCTCCATTAAAGTTTAGAACATCCGTGACAGTTTACAAGCGCGTCAATCTTTTGACCAGCTTTACAAAGCGGACATTCGTGTGGTTTGTAGTTTTGGTAGTCGGGAAGGTCGTTAGGATTAAACACAGAGTTTACAGGTATTCCGGCACGCTCTTTTTTGGTAGCAAATATTGAGCATATGCCCGCAACCTGACCGCCATAGTATTTAATTGCATCGACAGCAGCCTCAACTGTGCGACCTGTAGCTACTGATACTGCAAGAATGAGAACGTGTTTACCGGCAATCATGGGAACAATATTATCGCGGAACAAAAGTTGGCTGGAACCCGTAACTTCGGGGGTTACAATATAAATAGTCTGATGTGCATTCATATTGGCGTAGTTAGCTTCGGTAAGACGGGAAGCCAAACATGCACCGACAACCTCCATACCATCAAGGCAAAGTATTGTGTCAACAATTGTGTTGGTACGATAATAACCGCAAAGCTCTTCTGCGACGGCACGCGCTTCTGAAAGGCGCGTTTTTTGAGCAACAACGTCAATGTAGTAGTTGCTATGGCTGTTGCTTGTTGCAAAGTGACCCTTGCTTACGCGTAAAAACAAATTCTTACGTTTTGTTTCAATCTTCGTTGTGTTAGAAGTTGGCATTTGTCGTTCCTCCTAAATTATATATATTATATTTTACAATAAATACCTTACAAATACAAGTGCATTGTTGATTTTTTTATAAATTTATTGTATTATATACAATGAGTAAAAATTGATGAATTTTGCGGCTGGTCGGTGATTATGTGCTTAAAATATTTACAAGCGGCGCATTTGTAAATTTTATACTTGTAATTGTAGGTAGCAGTATAGGCATTTTGCTTAAACGCGGCATACCGGAAAAGATACAAAAAACGCTTGTATCAGCGGTGGCGATGTGCGTTTTATACATAGGTATTACGGGCCTTTTTGAGAAAAATATAAATGCGTTAATGGTTATAATATCTATGGCTTTGGGCGCTATCATAGGACAGGCCATAGACCTTGATCGGCTTATAAATAAATTAGCCGAAAAAATAGAAAACAAATTTAAAAAAGTTGATGGCGAAAACGGTAAAATTGCCGAGGGCTTTGTAAGTGCGACTTTGCTTTTTTGTGTTGGAGCCATGACAGTTGTAGGCTCTATTGACTCCGGGATTTCGGGCGATAACACTACCCTTTATTCAAAATCTGTTATTGACCTTATTTCATCGGCGGTGCTGGCATCTTCACTTGGTTTTGGCGTAGTGCTGTCTTCGCTTGGTGTTTTGGTTATTGAGGGTGTTCTTACACTGCTTGCCGTTGTAGTGCAACCTATACTTACGTCAGACGTGGTAGCGTATATGTCGGTTATAGGCTCTCTGCTTATAATTGCAATAGCGCTTAATATGCTTAAAATTACAAATATTAAGGTTATGAATATAATCCCTGCAATCTTTATACCAATTGTTTTATGTTTATTTATGTAAGGTGACAAAAATGAAAGAAAAAACCAAAAGGCAAATGGCAATAATTCGACGCAGAATATTTATTGCTGTTTTAGCAGTATTGTTGGCTGTTGTAATGGCGCTGCTTTCGGTAATTATAGGCGCGATTGTAAAAAAATCCAATTTGAAAAGCGATGATAACAATTCCCAGCAACAGTCGGGTACCAACAGTGATATTGTTTCGTCAGAGGAAACCCAAAAAGAAATTACAGCTACCGTTTTAAACACCGGTGATATACTTATACACGAAAACGTGTTAAACGGCGCTCGTCAGGACGACGGTAGTTATAGCTTTGCTAATTTTTATAAGATTGCAAAGTCGTATGTAACCGCAGCCGATTATGCAGTTGCCAATCTTGAAGTAACGCTCGGGGGCGAAGAGGCGGGTAATTACCGCGGTTATCCTTCGTTTAACACACCTGATAGCATTTTGGATTATATAAAGGCAGACGGCTTTGATATGCTGCTTACTGCTAACAATCATAGCCTTGACACTGGTCTTGCGGGGCTAAAACGCACGGTACAGCAAATAAAGAAGGTTGGTCTTGACTTTTTAGGTACAAAGGAAACAAGTAATGACCCGACATATCTTATAAAGGATATAAACGGAATTAAAATAGGTATGGTGTGCTATACCTACGGCACCAACAGCGCGGCGAGCGGCGCCAGTGAGCTTATAAATTATTTCAGCAGCGCAAATCTGCCCTCATTTTATACCGAAGCGCAGACGATAATTGATGATATGAAGCAAAACGGAGCCGAGGCTATTGTGTTTTATATGCATTGGGGCAATGAGTATCAGACAACCCCAAACACCTATCAAAAAGCGGCGGCTCAACAGCTTTGCAATATGGGTGTCGATGTTATTGTAGGTGCGCATCCGCACGTTTTACAGCCTATAGAGCTTATCTATTCGGAGGATAGCCAAAACACAACGGTGTGCCTTTATTCTATGGGTAACTCTATATCCAACCAAAGAATATCGGAGATGACAGGTGTTTGTGAAACGGGTCACACCGAGGATGGAGTGCTGTTTAGTTACACATTTACAAAGGACAAAGACGGTGAGGTGTCTCTTACCGCAGTTGATATTATACCCACATGGGTAGACCGTTGGGGAACATCGGGCAATTATCAGTATACAATGTACCCATTAGAGTCTGCTGATATGGCGAATAGCTACGAGCTTGATGATGCTACCGTAAACGCGGCTAAGGCATCGTATGAGCGCACAAGGCAGATTATAGCGGCAGGTCTTACCGAGTGTCAACAGTATTTAGGTTGTGAAATACGCTTTACAGAGCAGGTGAGTGACTGATGCAAAAGCTTGATATTCTGCTTGCTGATTTAAAAGTCAGTATAGAGCATAAATTTGACTTTATGCCGCAATTTTGCAAAAAGTACATTGCTTTGTTTGATGCACCCGATATAATAGCGAAAACCAACGAAGAGGCGGTTTTAAGGGAAAAAGAGATGGTGCCATCAGCGCCGATAGAGATTTGCGAAAGCCTTTGTATATATCGTAGCATTGGTGAGCAGTTACCCGCATTTGACCGTTTCGTTTTTCATGGCGCGGCGATAGAATATGACGGCAAAGCCTATCTTTTTACAGCACCGAGTGGCACGGGAAAGACCACACATATAAATTTGTGGAAAAAACATTTGGGAGATAAGGTAGATATTATTAACGGTGATAAGCCGATAATCAAGGTGACAGAAACTCCAACCGTTTACGGCACGCCTTGGGCAGGCAAAGAAGGACTGCACCGTAATGCAAGCGCGCCGATTAAAGCAATTTGCATACTTAAACAGGGCCAGACAAACAATATAGTTCGTCTTGATAAAAGCAGTGCTATAAATCATCTGATGCGTCAGGTATATATGCCACATAATCCGATATCGCTTTCAAAGACGTTGACATTGCTCGGGACTTTGATAGAAACTATTCCTGTGTATCTGCTTGAGTGCGATATATCTGAAGAGGCGTTTGAAACCTCGTATAACGCTTTAACAAAGTGAGAGGGGTATTTTATGTCGATAAAAGCAGTTTTGTTTGACCTTGACGGCACGCTGGTACCGATGGATCAGGATGTGTTTGTAGAAGATTATTTTAAAAGAATTTCAACCTGCTTAGCGCCGCGCGGCTACGAGCCACGACAGTTTATAGATACCATATGGAAAGGCACCTATGCTATGATTAAAAATAATAGTGATAGGTGTAACGAGGATGTATTCTGGGATTTTGCGGTATCGGTTTACGGTGATAAAATCTTAGCCGACAAGCCACTTTTTGACAAGTTTTATGAAACTGAATTTGATAAGGTAAAAGCAGTTTGTGGGTTTAACCCAAAGGCAAAAGAGACAGTATACAAGCTGAAAGAAATGGGTTACAGAGTAGCACTTGCCACAAACCCGATTTTCCCTGAGCGCGCGACACGTTGGCGTATAGGCTGGGCGGGACTTTGCCCTACCGACTTTGAATTTTACACAACTTACGAGAATATAAACAGTTGCAAACCCAACACCGCGTATTACATAGAGGTTGCCGCACGTATGGGTGTAAACCCTGACGAGTGCCTTATGGTTGGCAACGATGTAGGTGATGATATGATAGCAGAAAGCATTGGTATGAAGGTGTTTTTGCTTACCGATTGCCTTATTAATAAAACTGATAAGGATATCGACATATATCCTCACGGTAGTTTTGATGAGTTGATGAATTTTATAATGCGCAATTAACTAATGTGTAAGAACCTGCTAAAACAATAGCAGGTTCTTTGTTTTTTCGTTCGATTGTATATGCGGTTTATGTATCGCATATGGTTCCTCTTTTTAAACTTTCTGTGCCGAATTTTTTACGCACATTTAATATAGAGTTTTATATTTTTTCTTCTCGGTCGTTGTTTTGATCGGTACCAAAGAGGTCCTGTTGAAATGCGACATTGTCACTTTTAAAATTTGTAACTCTAAAGCCCACTGATCGTAAGGGCAGATCCCAATTATAGTTTTTTTCAAAAATACGCATAGCTTCACGTGCGAGTAAAATTGAAGTATTAAGCGGATTTGTGAGTGTGTATGAATACTCCTTTGTTTTTAAATTTGTATCGCGTGTATGTACCTGTATGGTGTGAGCATAAATATTTTTTTGATGCAATATCTCTGATATTTCTTCGGCTATACCAATATATATTTTCCATACCTGCTCGGGTGATGTTATATCATCGGGTGGGGTCGTTGTGCGACCCACACTTTTAGGTATGTCGGTGTCTTTTGGCGCAGTTACCGGTGAATTATCTTCACCCGAAGCGTATCTTTTTAATTGGCTTCCTGCCTTACCAAGTAAGTGTGTCAACATAGCATCATCGCACTTTGTAACATCACCAATAGTAAAAATTCCGCTTGCGTTAAGCTTTTGTACGGTGCTTTTACCCACAAAAAGCAGGTCACCTACGGGAAGAGGCCAAACCTTTTGCTTAAAATTTTCGCGGCTTATAACGGTTACGGCATTAGGTTTCTTCATATCAGAGCCAAGCTTTGCAAAAACCTTGTTAAAGCTGACCCCTACCGATATTGTAATACCGAGCTCATGTTTTATATCTCGCCTTA
Source organism: Acutalibacteraceae bacterium (assembly GCA_045602525.1). Lineage (GTDB taxonomy): Bacteria > Bacillota > Clostridia > Oscillospirales > Acutalibacteraceae > UBA737. Next base: position 6,800 of record JAZSBS010000032.1, on the reverse strand, counting down.
TTTTGTTGGCGATTTGTTCGCCGGAGCCGAACAGCATTGTACTGCCCGTAACGTCGAGCCAACATTCGTCAATACCAAACGGCTCTATTAAATCAGTATAACGCGCATAAATTTTTTGCGCGGCGAGGGAATATTCGTGATACTTTTTGTAATCGGGCAAAAGAGTAACAAGGTCGGGACATTTGCGCTTTGCCTCCCACACAGCCTCGGCAGTTTTAACACCGAATTTTTTGGCAATTTCGTTTTTGGCAAGCACTATTCCGTGACGTGCTTCTACACTACCGCAAACAGCAACGGGCATATCATAAAGGGTAGGATTAGATAGCAGTGACACCGATGCAAAAAAATTGTTAAGGTCACAGTGCAGTATTATGCGCTCCTTCGTTTTGCTCACCCTTTCACGAACTAATGTTCTTTAAATATTATATAAAAATTACCTCTTTTTGTAAAGAGGTAATTTTTTATTGTGAATTTATATTTGCTTTACTTTTCCTACTAAGCTTAAAATAATAAACGCGGTTAGGTTTGTCAGCACTACAGCAGCGCCTGCAGGAATATCAAAAGCAAACGAGAGCAAAAGTCCTATTGAAAATGATATCACTGACACCACTGCTGCAACAATCACGGTGCATTTATAGTGTTTGCATATACGCATTGATGAAAGGGCGGGAAAGGTAATTATGCTTGAAATAAGCAGCGCGCCCATAATACGCATACCTATAACCACAGTAACTGCTGTAAGTATAGCGTTTATACTGTTGTACCATCTAACTTTAACCCCTGTAACTTCGGCAAAATCCTCGTCAAAGGTGGATGCCAAAATCTTTTGATAAAAAAGAATGTATACTGATATTATCAGCACGCCGCAAATGACGGCGACTATTAATTCACCTTTACCAAGGGCAAGAATACTTCCAAACATATAGTTGCTGATATCGGTATTCATACCCGTAGTAAGCGTCGCCACAGTAATACCAACAGCCAATGCACTGCTTGATACAATGGCTGTTGCCGCATCTCCGTTTATCTTGCTGTTTTGCTTTAAACGTAGCAATGAAAAAGCCGCGATTATAACAATAGGTATTGAAAACTGAAGTGGCGCTACACCGAGCGCTAGCCCTACTGCTGCCGCGCCAAATGATACATGCGACAGACCGTCACCAAGCATTGAAAAACGTTTAAGTACTAAATTAACACCTATTAGTGCGGCGCTTATTGATAATAGCAGTCCTGCGATTGCTGCTCTTCGCGCGAAAGGATATGATAAAATTTGTATTATAAATTCCATTTATATATCCCCCTTCACGCGCAATGTATATTCTGCGTTTGTACCAAAAAAGAAGCCGTGATTAGAAAGACTTAATATTTTTTTTGACTCACTTACGGCACGGCTTATGTCGTGTGAAATCATAATAATAGCAATGCCGCTTTCGTTTAATTTTTTTATAAGGGTGTACATTTCTTCTGCCGAGGAATTGTCCAGTCCCGTTACAGGCTCGTCAAGCAGTAACACCTTTTTTGCGGCGCAAAGCGCACGACAAAGCAGAACCTTTTGCTGTTGACCACCAGAAAGCTCGCTGAAAGAGTTTTCCGCAATATTGCTAATACCTAAAAGTTCCATATTTTTTTTCGCACGTTCTTTGATTTCCTTGTTGTAAAAGGCACCTAAAAAACCGCGTCCTGCAAATCCTGACATTACCACCTCGTTTACACTTGCGGGAAAATCTTTTTGATGCTGCGTTTTTTGTGGAAGCCAACCGATCTCTCGCTTGGTAAAACCTTTAAACTCTATCACGCCTGTGTGCTTTATATCAAACCCTAAAAGAGTTTTCATAAGCGTGGTCTTGCCCGAGCCATTTTCGCCGATTATAGAAATATAATCCCCTTCGGCAACGTTAAAGCAGATATTTTCAAAAACCTTTCGATTTTCGTAATATGCAGATAAATTTTTTACATTTATAATACTCATCAAAAAAGCCCCCTTTCAAGCGCATTTGCATTGCGATAAAGTATGTCTACATAGGTAATTCCATTATTAAAATCGTCAAGCGTTACATTGTGAGCCGAGTGTAGCTCGATAACCTTGATATCTAATTCTTCTCGCAGAGCGTTTGCTATACTGCAGTTGCTAAGTTCTGTGCAATAGACCGCTTTTATATTTCTTTTCCGTATGGTGTCGGTAAGACGGGACATTGTTTTAAGACTTATGTCGGTGCTGACAGCGCAACCATCAAACGCTGCCTCGTACTCAATGTGGTATTGTTCTGCAAAATATGAAAACGGAAAGCGGTCGGCAACCAGAATAAACGGATTTTTGAAATTTGATACAGTGTCGGATAGTTTATTGGAAGCCTTGTTTATTGCGGTTGTATATGTGTTGCAGTTTTGTGTGTATTCGTGTGCGTTTTTTGGGTCTGATTCACATAGTTTTTCGCATATATGTTTGAGCATTAAAACTGCATTTTCGGGAGAAGTCCATATATGCTCGTCGGTGTGGTCGTGACCGTGCTCGTGGGCTTTGTGCTCGCGATGTTCGTGCTTTATAGTGTCAATAAGCGGCAAAGAATTTATGTCTGCATTGTCAAGCAGGGTGCTTACCCAGGCGTCAGACTCGCCGCCGATATACAAAAATAAATCACAGTCATATACCGCCATCATATCAGAGGGTAACGGGTCGTATGAATGAACCTCGCTGCCAGGCTTTATAAGCATTTTGGCATCCACTCGCTCGCCACCTATGGCGCGTGCAAAATCGTAAAGCGGAAAAATTGTTGTAACAACGGTGATTTTTTCGCTTTGTTTTGTGTCTATATTCCCCGAACAACCACACAGTAATGTTACGCACAAAATGCAGATTAAAACTTTTTTCATTCTGCGCTACACCTTTCACAAATGCCGTAAATAACAGTCTTTAAGGGGTTAAGGCTGAACCCGTGATGGCTTTTTATGTGCTTGGCAAGGCTACTCATTTCGTCGCAGTCCATATGAATAAGGTTGCCACACTTTTCACACTTTAAATGAAAATGCTCGTGGCAATGGTTATTTTCACCAACAAACTGATAGCAAGCGCTTTGTCCCTGTGGCATTATAAATTTTCGTAAAACACCGTTTTCATTTAACTTCTCAACAAAACGGTAAACGGTGGTTCTTCCTACCGCTTCGCCATCTTTTGCAAGCTGCTCACAAAGACTGTCCACCGTAAAATGTTTATCGCCTACACACTTTATACACCGTATAATCGCGGTTTTTTGTTTGGTATTATAATTTATTTGCTGTTTCATTTTATCACCATAATTTGAAATTGAATTTCAATTTCAAATTATATAGCAAATATTACTGTTTGTCAAGTTTTTAACATTGCTTGTAAATTAAATATACATATATTATAATAGTTTTGTTAGTTAAAAATGGCGAAATTTGCGATTTGGAGGTTGGGTATGAAACTACCTGAAAGTATTTTGAAGCCCGTAAAGCTGATACGTGGTGGTATGCATTTAGATCATCAAAAAAATACATCCGAGTGCGAAACTGTTATTATGCCGACGCCGACTACCGTGTATATTCCTTTATCACAGCACATAGGCGCGCCTGCAAAAGAGGTTGTTAAAAAAGGAGACTCGGTTTTTGTAGGTACACTTATTGGTGAAGCGGGCGGTTTTGTTAGTGCTCCTGTGCACTCAAGTGTTTCGGGTACGGTTAAGGATGTGAAAGACCTTACCATAGGTAATGGTACGTTGCAGAAATATATAATAATAGAGTCTGATGGTAAAATGGAAAAAGACCCGAATTTAAAGCCTTTTAAGGTTGAAAACTTTTCCGATCTTTCTGAAGCCGCAAAACAGTGTGGTCTTGTTGGTCTTGGTGGCGCTGGTTTTCCGACTCACGTTAAACTGTCGCCGTCTAAAGACGCAAAAATAGACACGCTTATTATCAATGCGGCGGAGTGTGAACCCTATATAACATCTGACTATCGCGAATGTGTTGAAGGGTTGGACGACGTTATCGAGGGTGTTTACCTTATAAAACAGAAATTAGGTATAGAAAAGGTTATAATCGGAGTCGAAAGTAACAAACCGCGTGCAATTGAACTGCTGATGCAGGTCGCAGCCGACCATCGCGATAACGATGACAGTGTTAAAATTATGAAACTGCCTTCAAAATATCCGCAGGGTGCTGAAAAGGTTATTATTTATTCGGCAACCGGCAGAAAATTGCCTGCAGGTAAATTGCCGAGTGACGTCGGTTGTATTGTGATGAATGTAACAAGTGTTGCAACACTCTACCGCTTTATTACCACAGGTATGCCGCTCGTAGCTAAGCGTATAACAGTTGACGGTACCGCAGTTGCCGAGCCTAAAAATCTTATCGTGCCTATTGGTACACCCATAAAAGAAATTTTGGATTTTGTGGGCGTTGGCACCGAAAATGCCGACCGCATACTTATGGGCGGACCCATGATGGGCAATCCGGTAGTCAGCGAAGAATCGGTGCTTGAAAAGCGCAATAACGCAATTCTTGTGATGCGCGATCCAAAACCGCAGCCGCAGACCGCTTGTATACGTTGCGGCAGATGTGCAGATATCTGTCCTATGTCGCTTTATCCCGCTATGGTTGATACTGCAATACGCCTTGGCAATAAAGAGTCCTTAAATTTACTTAATATAAATTACTGTATGGAATGCGGATGCTGCTCTTACGTATGCCCCGCAAAGCGCCCGCTCACCCAGGTGATGCGTACCGCCAAAGCAGAGATAAGGAGGCAAAAGTAAATGAGTAAGCTTTTAAAAGTGACGTCTTCGCCGCATATAAGGCATGAAGACTCTACACGAGGTATTATGGCCGATGTTATAATTGCCCTTTTGCCTGCTGCGATTTACGGTTGCATACTTTTTGGTTGGCGCGCAATAGCCATACTTGCTGTAACAATTGCTACGGCTGTAGCCTCTGAGGCAGTGTGGAACATTGCTTTACATAAAAATCAGACCATAGGGGACTTTTCGGCTGTACTTACAGGACTTTTGCTTGGTATGAACCTGAGTTCAGAAACTCCGATTTGGATTGCCGCTATCGGCAGTGTTGTTGCAATAATTGTTGTAAAGCAGATGTTTGGCGGACTCGGATTCAACTTTGCAAACCCTGCAATGACAGCGCGAATTGTGTTGCTTGTATCATTTGCAGGTCGGATGTCAAATTATGTATCACCTATTGATGCCGTAAGTTCGGCAACACCGCTCGCTCGCGAGGCAACGTTCACCTTAAAACAACTGTTTTTTGGTATGCATGGCGGCGCTATTGGTGAGACATCGGCATTTTTGCTGATTATAGGCGGCATATATCTTATGCTTCGCCGCGTTATAAAGCCGATTATACCTGTAGCATTTATAGGTACCGTGGCTGTGTGTAGCCTTATTGCAAAGCAGGATCTGGCTCTTTCAGTTTTTGGTGGAGGTCTTGTGCTTGGCGCCATATTTATGGCAACCGACTATACCACAAGTCCTACAACAAACATTGGAAAATTGATTTTTGGTATAGGTTGCGGTCTTATCACCTTTGTTATAAGACATTTTGGTTCTTTGCCCGAAGGCGTTTCTTACGCAATACTGCTTATGAATATTTTGACACCTCACATTAACAAGCTTACACTTTCTAAACCGTTTGGAGTTGGGGAGGTGGCAAAATCGTGAAAGAATTTCTTAACAAATTCAAACCTGTTCTTGACAAAATAGTGGCTTTTTATAAAAAAATAAGTGATATAGCGACACCTACTTTAGTTTTGTCAGTCATTTGTATTGTTGTAACGTTAGCGCTTAGTTCTACAAATTTGCTTACCTCCGATAAAATTGAAGCACTGGCAATAGAGACTCAGAACAAAGCTATGTCAAAACTTATTGAGGCTGACGAATATCACGAACTTCCTGCCAAAACAAGTTACGGTGATATAACCTATAACGCTGCTATTAAAGACGGTGATACAATCGGTTGTATATTCGTAACCGAAGCAAATGGTTATGGGGGCATAATTTCAGTTATGACCGCCGTAGATATGGATGGCAAAATAATCGCTGTAGAAATTCTTGCCGCAGCTGACGAAACGCCAGGTCTTGGACAAAATGTAACCAAGCCCGATTGGTACGCTCAATTTTCCGATCTTAAAGATGATATAACTGTTATAAAAGGCGGTTCTGCTAACAAAGATAACAACGAGGTAAACGCTGTAACAGGAGCTACAATTAGCTCGAAAGCAGTAACAAGCGCTGTAAATCAAGCGCTCGACTACGCCGAAGAGATTATAGTAAAGGGGGATTAACTTAAATGAAAAAATCAAAAAATTTAAGCATTTTAACAAATGGCATCATTAAGGAAAATCCTGTTTTACGCTTGGTACTTGGTACATGCCCAACGCTCGCGGTTACTACCGCTGCTATAAATGGCATTGGTATGGGTATTGCCGCAACAATAGTGCTTGTGTGCTCTAACGCGGCAATATCGCTGCTTCGTAACTTTATTCCAAATAAGGTTCGTATTCCTGCTTTTATTACAATAATTGCGGGTTTTGTAAGTGTGGTTCAGATGCTTGTAAAGGCCTTTGCCCCATCAATTGACAAATCACTTGGTATATTTTTACCACTTATAGTTGTTAACTGCATCATTCTGGCACGTGCCGAGATGTTTGCATCTAAAAATGCGGTGCTTCCAAGTGTATTGGATGGTTTAGGTATGGGTATCGGTTTTACCGCAACACTTACCTTAATGGGTGCTATACGTGAACTTTTGGGTGCTGGCCCAATTTTTTCGCTACC
>JAZSBS010000031.1:0-7278 GCA_045602525.1 Acutalibacteraceae bacterium | reverse complement strand
ATTTTAAGCAACAAAACAGCAGGGGATATTATTGACTCACGTGTAACGCATCTTGAGTCGTTTGGTGCTTTTTGTGATATTGGTTGTGGTAATGTGGCATTGCTTCCTATTGATGCGATTTCAGTATCCCGTATATCGCATCCTAAAGACAGATTTTGTGTTGGCGATAAAATAAGAACGATAATTAAAAATATCGACGAGGATAACAAAATTACCTTATCTCATAAAGAACTGCTTGGAACTTGGGCTCAAAATGCTCGCAACTTTTCTCAGGGACAGACGGTATCAGGTATAGTGCGTAGCGTGGAAAACTACGGAATATTTGTTGAGCTTGCACCAAATCTTGCAGGCCTCGCCGAGCCTAAAGAAGATGTTTTTGTAGGACAGAGTGCCAGTGTTTACATAAAAAGTATAATACCTGAGAAAATGAAAATTAAGCTTATAATAATTGATAGCTTTGATATGCCTTACGAGAATAATTATGAATATTATTATAACGAGGAGCACATAAGCGATTTTATATATTCACCCCCCGAAAGTAATAAACAAATAAGCACTCATTTTTAAATAATCGTTGATTTTTAAAAAGTAAAGGGTTATAATATCCTACGGTGATGAAAATGTCAGGAAATTGTAACGGCAATTGCGCTTCTTGCAGTAGCAATTGTGATTCAAGAAAAAAAGAAAGCTTTATTGAGCCTACAGGCGAATTTAACAACATCAAACATGTGGTTGCTGTTGTAAGCGGCAAGGGCGGCGTTGGTAAATCAATGGTTACTTCACTGCTTGCAACCTTAATGAGCAAAAAAGGATATAAGGTTGGTATACTTGATGCAGATATAACAGGTCCCTCGATACCGAAATCCTTTGGAATTATGGGCAATGCTATGCAAAACGAGCTTGGTATTCTACCTGCAGAAAGTTCGGGCGGCATAAAGGTTATGTCTGTTAATATGTTACTAAAAGAAAATGATGCTCCAGTTGTATGGCGCGGTCCTGTTATTGCAGGCGCTGTAAAGCAGTTCTGGCAGGATGTTGTCTGGGGTGACCTCGATTACCTGTTTATCGACTGTCCTCCCGGCACGGGTGATGTGCCGCTTACTGTTTTTCAGACAATTCCGCTTGACGGCATAGTTATGGTAACCTCACCGCAGGATCTGGTATCACTAATTGTTAAAAAAGCTTATAATATGGCAAAGATGATGAATGTAAATATTCTTGGTCTTGTAGAGAATATGAGTTATGTTAAATGCCCAGATTGCGGTAAATGCTTTAGCGTTTTTGGCGGTGGTAGTGACGATATTGCAAAAGAACTTGATATTGACCTGCTCGGCAAATTGCCGATAGATATATCGCTTACACAGATGGTAGATAATGGTTGTATCGAGCACTTTAATGAAAACTATCTTGATAAAGCCGTTAAAAAACTTGAAGAACTTAATAGATAATTTTAAGGGCTGTTTCGTTTGAAACAGCCCTCTTGGTGATAATTATGAGAATGAGAAAAAAGAAAAATTTAAAAGAACGATTAGATGCTGTAAGGGATTACCTTTACATAAGCGTGAGCGAGGATCGTAATTTTAAAACCGCAATTAACGATAAAGACTATATTGATTTTGATGGCTGGTTTGGCACTTCACAACCATTATATTTAGAAGTCGGTTGCGGAAAAGGAAAATTTGCTTGTGAATTTGCTGCTACTCATCCTGAAATAAATATAATAGCGGTAGAGCGCGAGGCAAACGTTATTGTATCGGCTTGCGAATTGGCACAGAAAATGAAATTGAAAAACGTGCGTTTTATTAAGTGTACCGCAGAATATCTTGAAAGACATATAAAGCCTTTGACTATCGAGCAAATTTTTCTTAATTTTTCTTGTCCTTTTCCAAAAAACAAGTATGCTTGTCATCGCCTTACACATCATGGTTTTCTTGAGATATATAAACATATTATGAAACCCACGGCTGAAATCCATCAAAAGACCGATAATATGAAGTTGTTTGAATTTTCACTACAAGAGTTATCTCAAAACGGTTTTGCGCTTAAAAATGTTTCGCTTGATTTGCATAATAGCAATTTTGAGGATAATATTATGACAGAATATGAGCAAAAATTTGTATCTCTTGGTTTGCCAATATACAGACTTGAAGCATATATTAAATAATTAAAATGAGCATAAGACTTTAAGCCTTATGCTCATTTTTGGTGCCCCTAAGCGAAACTTTCGAGGGCAGGTTTTATTCTAAACCCAGTGCCGCAAGCGGAGAAACTGTGTTACCTTCCATTGTTGCTTCTATATGAATATGTGGATTATCGGCGCATTCACATGGGATATCACCCGAGGTACCGATAATATCATTGGCATTTACATTGTCGCCTTCTTTAACGTTTACACTGCCCATTCCACAGTATTTTACTGTTATACCACCTGTATGCTCAATGGTTATTATTCTACCATAATTTACATCGTCAACAACCGATTTAACTGTACCCGCACCGACCGAATTTATATTTGAGCCGCTTTCGCATAAAATATCGACACCTGAGTGCAATCGCATATCGCCATAGGTAGCAGAATACTGAAGGGCAGTGTCGCTGTAGCCTTTTGATATATTACCGCTTATCGGTAAAACAAAGGTAGGTTTTTCTACTAAAGATTCAGAAGGTTCTTCTTCGCTGTAGGGTATATTACTTACATTATCATCAACATCAGCAATAGGTTCTTGGTCGATGTTTGGCACTTCAACCTCATTATATGAATTATTTGTGTCGGGATATTCTTGTTGTGATAAATTGTTATCTGAGGGTGTTTCGCTAACAGTGTTATCGCGTGATAGGGCAAACCATGTGATTGCCCCAACTGCAATTAAAGCGCAGGCAACTATTGTAACAAAACCCGTTGATGTAATTGCTTTTGTAAATTTTGAAGTTTTATAATATTTCATAATGAACTACTCCTTCCGTTGTAATGTTAGTATTGTCATAAAATTTTAAACATATTCTAAAAAAATATTTAAAATGCGTTCACAAAACGGTTAAAATTTATGTGTATTATATGCTTGTACCAAAAAGCAAGGGAGCCGCACCCTTGTTGGTACAATCGCAACGTAAGTTGTGATTCTCTCCTCAAACCCCTTAAAAGTGGAAAAGAGTCGTGTTTTACGGCTCTTTTTCGCTTTTTATTGCGTTTTAATTTATTTTATGTTAAAATTTAAATAATAAAATTGGAGGGGATATTGTGACCCAAAAATATGATGTTATAATTATTGGCGGTGGCGCGGCCGGGATGTGCGCCGCAATAAATATAAAAATGCGCGACCGTAGCATAAGTGTCGCTATACTTGAACAGTTGGCCCGTGTGGGTAAAAAGCTTATCACCACCGGCAACGGCAGATGCAATATAAGTAACCTAAATATAAATATTGACCGCTATCACGGTGAAAATTTGAGCTTTGCTGAATATGCTTTGCAGACTTATGATAACTATTATGCCGCAGATTTCTTTAGTGAAATAGGCGTTGTTTTCACATACGATGAAACAGGTCGCGGCTATCCGTACTCGCTACAGGCTTCATCGGTTGTTGATTCGTTGCGTTTTGCTTTAGATGATTACGGTATCGATACATTTGTTGATACCTCAGTTTTATCATACAGCAAAAATGAAAATTTCTTTAACATAAAAACCACAAACGGTGATTTTATTTGTGAAAGTCTGGTTGTGGCAACAGGACTTTATTCGGGCGGTAATAAGCTTGGCTCAAACGGCAGTATGCTAAAAGTACTGAAAAATGCAGGGTATAAAACGGTAAAAACTACACCTGCTATTGTTCAACTTAAAACCGAAACCGATGTTGTAAAAACACTTAAAGGTATGAAGGTTAATGCCGACGTTAATCTTTCAATAAACGGTACTGCTGTGCGTGGTGACTTTGGTGAGGTTCTTTTTTGCGATTATGGTTTATCCGGTCCGCCTATAATGCAGCTTTCGCGTGAGGTTGAGCGTCGTTCGGGCGAAAAGATAATATCGCTTGATTTAATGTGGGAATATTCTTACGCACAGGTGTGTGATATATTAAGCTTTCGTGTTACCGCTTTGCGCGGACGCAATCTTGATGAATTTTTAACCGGTATGCTTAATAAACGTGTGGGACAAGCAGTAATTAAAATGTGCGGTCTAAAACTAAGTGATAGCGTAGCAAGTCTTAAAATCGCCGATATAAAACAAATTGCATCAGTTATAAAGAGTATGAAATTTAAGGTAATAGGCACTACAGGTTTTGAAAATTCGCAAGTAACCGCAGGCGGACTTGATACTACTCAGTTTAATCCTCAAACAATGGAATCGCGTCGCGAACGCGGTCTATACTGCATAGGCGAAATACTTGATATTGACGGTGATTGTGGCGGATTTAATTTGCAATGGGCTTGGAGTAGCGCGTTATGCGCGTCAAATGCCATTTGCGAGGATTTTGGGGTTTAATAATGATAATTATAAACAATATAAAAGTGCCCTTAGATGCTGATTTAAGCGACATTTACGTCATTTTATCAAGCAAACTTAAAATAAATAAGCAAGATATAATATTCGCTGAGCTTTATCGCAAATCGGTTGATGCTCGTGACAGGCGTGACGTGCATTTTGTTGTTTCAATAATTGCAAAATTAAAAAATGAATTGCAAGTTTTAAAACGCAATAAAAATGCGGCAGTATTTACAAAAAAAGAATATATCTGGCAAAAAGCCGAGTCTGATATTAGACCCGTTGTAATTGGCTTTGGCCCGGCAGGTATGTTTGCCGCACTTACACTTGCTCGCGCAGGTTTACGACCTATAGTTTACGAGCGTGGCGCTGATGTAGACACACGTACTGTTGATGTGGAAAAGTTTTTTGCAGGTGGACCACTTAACCCCGAATCAAACGTTCAGTTTGGTGAGGGTGGGGCAGGTACCTTTTCTGACGGTAAGCTTAATAGCGGTATAAAAGATGTACGTTGTCGTACTGTTTTAGAGGTGTTTCATCAATTCGGTGCGCAAAAAGATATACTTATTGATGCCAAACCACATATTGGCACCGACGTTTTAAAAACTGTTGTTAAAAAAATTCGTAACGAAATAATTTCACTCGGTGGTGAGATTAATTTTAACTCACGTCTTGACGGTGTATTTTTCAAAAATAATAAACTTACAGAAATATCAATAAATGGCACAAAAACATCTTGCGAATATTTGTGTTTATGCATTGGACATTCGGCACGAGATACCTTTAAAATGCTTTATGACAGCGGACTCCAAATGACACGTAAACCATTTGCTATGGGTGTTAGAATTGAGCATTTACAAAGCGAAATTGACAAGGCTTTGTACGGTAATTTTGCCGACAACCCTTCGCTTAAAGCAGCTGATTATAAGTTGGCAGTTCATTTGCCTTCGGGTCGTGGTGTTTACACATTTTGTATGTGCCCGGGCGGTGAGGTTATAAACGCTTCAAGTGAACCCCACGGTATTGCTGTAAACGGTATGAGCAACAGCCGTCGTGACGGAGCAAACGCTAATAGTGCATTACTTGTTGGTATCAATCCCGAAGATTTAGAGGGCGACAATGTATTTGTCGGTTGTGAGCTCCAACGCGAGATTGAGCAAAAAGCATATAGCATTGCAAACGGTGCTGTACCCATTACTACAGTTGGTAATTTTGTCTTTGATAAAAAGGCACAAATTGGCACAGTAAAACCAACAGTAAAACCAAATTACGCTTTTGCAAATTTTAGCGATATTTATCCCGAATTTATTGTTGATTCACTAAAAGACGGAATTAAAGAAATGAATAAAAAGATAAATGGTTTTGCGTGTGATGATGCAATTCTTACAGCGCCCGAAACACGTAGCTCATCACCTGTGCGAATTGTACGAAATGAAACAGGGGAGTCGGTGTCATTTGGCGGTATTTATCCTTGTGGCGAAGGAGCCGGCTACGCCGGAGGCATTATGTCAGCGGCAGTTGATGGTATTAAGTCAGCAGAAAATATTATTGCTATGGTTAAAAATGCACATAAACTTCATTAACCTTTTGAAAAAATTGTCAAATTAAATGAAATTGTAAAAAATTGTTTATTTTTTAACAAAATACTTGCAAATTTAAATTAAATAGGGTAAAATACCATATAGAAAATTTTTAGGAGGTAATTCCAATGGTTAAAGTTGCTATTAACGGATTCGGCCGTATCGGTCGTCTCGCATTCCGTCAGATGTTTGCTGCTGAAGGCTACGATGTAGTAGCTATCATCGACCTTACAAAGCCCTCAATGCTTGCTAATCTTTTAAAGTATGACACAGCACAGGGTGGTTACTGTGGTTACATCGGTGAAAATCTTCACACTGTAGCTGCTGATGATGAGGCTGGTACCATCACAGTTGACGGCAAAACTCTCAAAATCTATGCAGAGAAAGATGCTAAGGATCTTCCTTGGGGCGAACTTGGTGTTGACGTAGTTCTCGAATGCACAGGTTTCTACTGCTCAAAAGAAAAGTCACAGGCTCACATTGATGCAGGTGCTAAGAAGGTTGTTATTTCTGCTCCAGCAGGTAACGATCTCCCAACTATCGTTTACAGCGTAAACGAAAACACTCTTACAAAAGAAGACAATATTATTTCTGCTGCTTCTTGCACAACTAACTGTCTTGCTCCTATGGCTAAGGCTCTTAACGACTATGCTCCAATCCAGAGCGGTATCATGAGCACAATCCACGCTTACACCGGCGACCAGATGATTCTTGACGGTCCTCACAGAAAGGGTGACCTTCGCCGTGCACGTGCTGGTGCTGCAAACATCGTTCCTAACAGCACAGGTGCTGCAAAGGCTATTGGTCTTGTAATTCCTGAGCTTAACGGCAAGCTTATCGGTTCTGCACAGCGTGTTCCTGTTCCTACCGGTTCTACAACCATCCTTACAGCAGTTGTTAAGGGTGCTGACGTAACCAAGGAAGGCATCAACGCTGCTATGAAGGCTGCTGCTTGTGAATCATTCGGTTACAATGAAGATCAGATCGTTTCTTCAGACGTTATCGGTATGCGTTACGGTTCACTCTTTGATGCTACTCAGACAATGGTATCAAAGGTTGCTGATGACCTTTACGAAGTACAGGTTGTTTCTTGGTATGACAACGAAAACAGCTACACCAGCCAAATGGTTCGCACCATTAAGTACTTCGCTGAAATCTAATTTAGATTTTAAAAAAACTTTGAAAACTCCTGCCCATAGGGTAGGAGTTTTCTGTTGT
>JAZSBS010000030.1:0-6275 GCA_045602525.1 Acutalibacteraceae bacterium | reverse complement strand
ACGCCCATCATGGGTCCAAAATAGTTTTTACCCAAAGCGCAGAAAGAAATCTGCTTTTGAATATTGCGAACAAACTTATTAAGCACTTTGGCATTGAAGTCGCCACTATAGTTTTCAAAATGTGTTTGCATTGTAGCAAATTTAGAAAGAGCCAATGTTTCATCGCCAAGGAGCACAGTGTCAATTTTTTCTATATCGGGCTTTTGGTTTATAACGGCCTCTGCCTCTTCGGTCGTGTGGAAATATTGTAGTTCGTACTCGCGTCGTACTATATCGCCTGCGTCTAATGTATAGTGTGCGCTATCTGCGCAAACAGGGACTTCTACCGAGTTTGCGGCATTATACTGGTGGGGGAACACACCTGTTTTAAGAGATGTTGCGTTGATCATAAGTCGACCCATAGGTCCTAAAACCTCTGCCTTGCAAGCGGTAAGATATTCTTGGTTTGGTGCGCGGCCTGTAGCGGTACGACCTACTGCCATGCTGTCGCCATAAGAACGAAGCAGGAAGTTACCGTTATCGTATCGTTTGCCAAAGCGGTTCATTATATCATAAACGCCGCCGTTATTACGATAAAATAACCAAGCATCCATACAAGACATCATATATATATTCTGTGGTTTTTCGCTCTTATTTATAGCGGTAAAGGCAAAGTGAATGTGTTTGTCCATGCTTGCGTGTACACGCACTGCAAAAGTAATGTCGGGTGTGTCTGCTATGTAATAAGCGTATCTGAAGGAATAAACTACATAGCGTTTTATATCAATCGGCTCAAACAACTGACGATGACAATCGAAGAGTGATACGGGGAAGAAATCACCGTTTGCTTGTTTCAGACCGCCCATAAACGCAATAGATGCATCTTCGAAATTGTTGAGTTCACGGAATATAGTAAAGGTTGAGTCGTAAGCGTCAATATGGCCTGTACTGCGTGCCCATACTACAAGACCGTTTGCATCATATGCAAAGCGTGATTCGCCGCGTTTGCGTTCGCAACATAAAATTTGATTTTCGTTCAAATAGAAAGTGTTTTGTGGCATACTGTTGTCGGCAGTTGCCTTAAAATTGTCTATCTGCTGCATAAGGTTTTTAACTTGTTTTTCAAAACCCATATTATCAATCCTTTCGGATAAATTTGTTTGATTTTAATTTAACATAAATATGTGCAAATTGCAAGTTAATTAGGGTTTACAAACTGTTTTTTGTGCGTTATAATACAATTTGGAAATACAAGAGGGGGGATTTTATGATTTTAGCAAAAGACCGAGTGCCACAGGGCGCTATATATGTAAATGAATGTGATTTTGAAAACCGAAATTCGCAGGTTTGGTTTATAGCAAAGCAATTGCGTTATTATCTTGGTAGAATCACAACCGCACCGTTTGAGATTATGACAAAAGGTGATGATTGCGGCATATATATAAGTTTTGATAAATCGTATTCCGATGATGAATTTTCACTTAAAACTCAAGGGGATAAGCTTTTTATAAAGGGCGGTAAGCGCGGTGTTATTTACGGCGGATATGAGCTTCTTGAGAATTTGGGTTGCCGTTTTTTTACGCCCGAGTGTGAAAAAATACCAACCATAATAAATCTTGAATTGCCCGATATGAATAAACGTGAAAAGCCCATTTTTGAATATCGTGAAACCGATTATCATAATACAACGAAAAACACTTACAAATATGCTACTATGTGCCGTGTAAACGGTTCAAGCAATAAAATACCCGAGTTTTTGGGCGGACATACTTCCTATGCGCTTTTTGCGCATAGCTTTGAGATTTTGGTGCCGCCCGAAGAGCATTTTGCTGAGCATCCTGAATATTACGCATTGGTTGACGGCAAACGTGATGCGGGAGACCATGTTGAATGGCAATTATGCCTATCTAATCCCGACTTAATTCCGATTGCAGTTGAAAATATACGTAAAATTTTGAAAGAAAACCCCGACAAAAAAATAGTTTCAATTTCTCAGAATGATAACATTAATCCTTGTCAATGTGAGGAGTGCCAAAAGATTGATAAAGAAGAGGGTTCTCCTGTTGGTGCAATAATTCGCTTTGTTAACAAAATTGCTGAAATATTAGAGCCTGAATTTCCCGATGTTATGTTTGACCTTTTGGCATACAGCTATTCGCGACCTGCTTCACATTTGTCTAAGGTGCGTCACAACGTTTGTGTGCGTCTTTGCGCGAGTCGCACCTGTTACGCCCACTCATTTGAAAAATGTACCGACCGAAGCCGCGCAACACCGCGCCCTGATGGTACGGCAACAATGTTTATAGAAGACCTTAAAGAGTGGAGCAAGATTTGTGAACGACTTTATGTTTGGGACTACACCTCTAATTTCCCGCTATACTTAATGCCGTTTCCAAACTGGCGCGTGTTACAGCCTAACCTGCAAACCTTGGCACAGCATAATGTAAAGGGTGTGTTTGAAGAGGCTAACCGCGCTGAAAACGGCGGCACTGATTTTAACGAGTTACGCAACTATTTGCTTTGCAAACTGATGTGGAATCCATATTGTGACATAGACGCCCACCGCAAAGAGTTTATGGAATATTATTATGGTGAAGCGGCACCGTTTTTGGATGAATATCTTAATATGCAAAGTGATTATGTAGAGCGTGAAAATTATCACCTTTACATACAAGACATTAATCGTCCGGGATATCTTCAAAATGAGTGGTTACAAAAATATAACGAGCTATTTGATGCGGCAGAAGCGGTAGTAGCAGGTAACGGTATATTGTTGGCCAGAGTACAAAAAGCGCGCCTTTCAATTAGATTTGCTGATATTTATTGGAATGAAATAATAGAACGAAATTTTGATTCTGAAAAAATAAATAAGTTTTTTACAGACCTTCGTGCCCACAATATTTCAAGAATGGACGAATGGTGTGATATAGAGGGAACCCATCATGGATGGACTAAGGGTGTGGAACGTCGGCCTTATAAATGTTGGGAGGAAAGCTTGCTGTAAAATATTTCTTGACTTAAAGATATTCCTTTGATATAATGCTCCTTGATAATACTGAATTTCTTAGGAGGATTATTGTCTTTATGGACAGTAGCGACAGTAGCGACGATAACGGCGATACTAATAATTTGATTTGTATATATTATGGCGTACCTATGTTTGATTTCAGACAGAGGTATGCCTTTTTGCGTCTTAAAAGGGTTTTAAGTTGACAAAAACCGAATGTTTTCAAGAGTGTTTATATTAAAGGAGATTAAATTTTAAAATGGAAACCTATATTATAATTATGGTAATGTGCCTTGTTATGTCGGCGTATTTTTCTGCCACCGAAACGGCGTTTTCCTGTGCAAACAAAACACGACTTCGTGCCCTAGCCGAAAAAGGCAACAAAAAAGCAGAGCTTGCGGTAAATCTTGCTGATAAATATGACCGATTGATATCTACAATACTTATTGGTAATAATATTGTAAATATATTGTTGGCATCTATAGCTACATTGCTTTTTGTTGAGAAGTTAAAAATGGAAAACGGTGCGGCAATTTCTACTGCAGTTATAACTGTAATAGTTCTTATATTTGGTGAAATCACACCCAAAAGTATTGCTAACGATTTTCCCGAAAAGTTTGCAATGTTTTCGGCGCCGCTTATTCGTCTTTTCATATGGTTGCTCTTGCCGCTAAATCTTATTTTTTCAGGTTGGAAAAAGCTTATAGGTCTTCTCTTTAAGGTTGAGGAAGAGGACAATATGGCTCAGGAAGAACTGCTTATGATGGTTGATGAGGCTGAGCAGGAGGGTGACATTGACACTGACGAGGGTGATCTTCTGCGTAATGCTATTGAGTTTTCTGACCTTAAAGCTGAAGATATACTTACCCACCGTGTTGATCTTGAGGCTTTGCCAATTGATTCTAAAAAGACCGAAATCGCGCAAATGTTTACCCGAACACGTTTTTCGCGTATACCTGTATATGAGGATAATATCGATAACATTGTTGGCGTAATACATCAGAAAGATTTTTATGTGGGTAGCGGTGTTACAACCGAAGCTATCAAAGATATAATTTCACCTGTTTTGTTTGTTCATCAATCCGAAATGGCGGATGACCTGCTTAAAAAATTGCAGAAAGAAAAATCTCATATTGCTGTTGTTGTTGACGAATACGGCGGCACGCTGGGTATTGTTACAATGGAAGACATTCTTGAGCAGTTAGTTGGAGATATATGGGACGAGCACGACGAGGTCGTTGAAGAATTTAAAGAGTTAGATGAAAATACCTTTATAATCGACTGCAATATGAATCTTGACGATTTTTGTGAAGAGTTTGATATCGAAACCGAGTCTGACAGTGTGTCGGTTGGCGGTTGGGTTGCAGAGCAGATAGGTAATATACCGGATGTAAACGATAGTTTTGTGTTTGAAGATCTTGTCGTAACCGTTACCGAAATTGATTCGCATCGCGCGGCTACCATAAAGGTCGAAAAACAGGATTTGCCCGATGAAGAAGAAAAGGAATAAAAATGAAAGATAAAAAACCGCAAGACGATAAAATACAGTTTTCTTTGCCGCTTAATAAAAGGCTTTTAAAATATGTGTTTTGGATAACTCTTATAATCTCCGTGGCATATACGGCGGTTACACAGCCTCAAAAAATATGGACGGTTATAAGCGGGGCGATAAGCTTGCTCTCCCCGTTTATAATAGGCTTTTGTATGGCGTATGTTGTAAATTTGCTGCTGCGTCCGCTTGAACGTTTATGGATGTGGATATGGCATAAATGCAAAAAGCAAAGATTAATATCTAAAATAAAAAGACCTCTTTGTCTGACAATAAGCTTTTTGGTGGTTTTGGGTATTGTTTTTGCAATTGTGTTTATGATAATACCGGCACTTAAAGAAACAATAGTTTCTTTTGCAAACAAGGTACCGCAGTATGCAAAAACGGTAGAGGATTGGTACTATACCCTTGTAGAATTCCTTGAAAACTACAATTTTGAACTGCCGGAAATTTCACTTGATATCAGCAAAATAACCGATATTGCAAAGGATATAATAAGCAACTACGGTGACAGTGTGCTTGACACAACTGTAAATATAACCGCATCGATAGTATCGGCCGTGGTAGATATTGTTTTGGGTATTGTTTTTGCAATTTACCTTCTTGCGCAAAAAGAAAATCTTGGTCGCCAGATTAAAAAATCTGCTTATGCAGTGTTTGGCGCGTCGCGTGCTAAAAAAATGGTTAATTTCACCGAGCTTACAAACAGCGTTTTCACCAAGTTTGTAACAGGCCAGCTTACAGAAGCCTGTATCATAGGAGTGCTTTGCTTTATCGGTATGTCTATATTCCGTATGCCATATGCGGTAATTATATCTATTTTGGTAGGCTTTACGGCGCTTGTTCCGATATTTGGTGCATTTATCGGTACGGGTGTCGGTGCATTTCTGATATTGCTTGAAGATCCGATAAAAGCCTTTTGGTTTATAGTGTTTATAATTGTATTGCAACAGCTTGAGGGTAATTTGATATATCCAAGAGTTGTAGGAAAGTCGGTAGGACTACCGGGTATTTGGGTGCTTGCGGCAGTGACAATCGGCGGCGGACTTTTTGGCGTATTAGGTATGTTATTTAGCGTTCCGATATGTTCGGTAATGTATGTAATATTCAGAAATTTTGTAAATAAAAAGACCAACCATAATGAGCAACAAGATATTGCTGAAGATACACAAGATATTTGATTAAAATTTTAGGAACCCGCCAAAGTAATTAGCGGGTTCCTATTGTATTTCATTAATTATGTGTTTTTTATTCCCAGTATTTTCTATCCAAACTTCTAAATCGAAGCGCTGCGCCGATATCCTCTTTTTGTATAATCTCATTGCCTTTGAGATCGGCGACAGTTCTTGCCACTTTAAGAATGCGGTCGTACGCACGGGCGGAAAGTCCCATAGCATCAAAGCTGCGGCTAAGATAACTGCTTGCATCATCGGTCATAACGCAGTGTTTTCTAAGTAGTGATGGGGTCAGCTGTGCGTTGCAGGTAATACCGGTGCCTTTGTAGCGTTCTATCTGCATAGCGCGCGCACGGTTTACGCGTTCGCGTATTGCGGCAGAGGTTTCGGAGGGTGCCTTGTCAGACAGTGATTTGTAATCAACGGGTGGCACCTCTATATGCAAATCAAGTCGGTCAAGCAGAGGACCTGATATTTTATTAAGATATTTATGCACCGCATTTTGCGAACAGGTACAAGGCTTGCTTGGGTGGCCGTAATAACCGCAAGGGCAGGGGTTCATTGC
>JAZSBS010000029.1:0-7506 GCA_045602525.1 Acutalibacteraceae bacterium | reverse complement strand
GGAATAAACATATAAGTGAAATAGGGATAAGCGTAGCAGGCGGCGCCGTTCACAATCTATTTCAATGTGTAGCGGCAACTTTCTTTATAGGTGTGGGAGTTATATATTATCTGCCCGTATTGCTTATCTGCGGCGCGCTTTGCGGTGGATTTTGCGGTGTGTTGGTAATGCTTGTTTTAAAAAAAGTAAAGACAAATGGAATTTTTTAGTGTATAATATTGTAAACAACCTTTTTGAAAGGATTATAAAAAATGTGTGGATTTGTAGGATTTACAAATTATATAGCTGATGACGGTGTTGTTTTATCACAGATGATGGATTCGATTATTCACCGCGGTCCCGATTCGAGCGGTAGTTACATTGATTCTGACATAGCGTTAGGTTTTCGTCGTCTTAGTATTATCGACCTCGAAGGCGGAGACCAACCGATGTTTAACGAAGATAAAACATTGGTGCTTGTCTTTAACGGCGAAATATACAATTATAAGGATTTGCGCGCAGAACTTTTGAAGCAGGGACATATATTTCGAAGCAATGCCGACAGCGAGGTTTTGCTACACGGATATGAAGCTTGGGGCGAAGACGTTGTAAAATATCTTCGCGGTATGTTTGCCTTTGTGATTTTTAACAAGACCGATGGTACAATATTTGGTGCGCGAGATATGTTTGGCATAAAGCCTTTTTATTATACTAAAAGCGAAAACAGTTTTATTTTTGGCTCAGAGATAAAGGCTTTTTTACATCATCCTGAGTTTGAAAAAACGCTTAATGAACAGGCGTTAGCGCATTACCTGTCTTTTCAGTATTCGCCCACCGAGGAAACATTTTTTAAGGGTGTTTACAAATTGCCGCCTGCGCATAGTTTTACCTTTAAAAACGGTGAAATGACAAAGACTCGATATTTTAGACCCGAGTTTAAAACAATACCAGGTGTGCTGGATTTTTATGCCGAAGAGGTTGACAAAGCCATTCGTGAGTCGGTCGAGGCGCACAAAATTGCTGATGTAGAAGTTGGTTCTTTTCTCTCTAGTGGTATTGATTCAAGCTATATTGCCGAAGCCGCCAAGGTGGACAAAACCTTTACAGTAGGCTTTGAAGGCGGTGATGGTGATCGCTATAACGAGATAGGTTTTGCAAAACAGTTTGCTGACACCATAGGTGTAGAAAATATTTCACAGGTGATAACTCCCGAGGAGTATTGGTCTGCATTTCCAAAAATTCAGTACCATATGGATGAACCGCTTGCCGATCCTGCGGCGATTGCGCTGTATTTCGTAAGCAAACTCGCATCTCAGCACGTAAAGGTTGTAATGTCGGGCGAGGGCGCAGACGAGCTTTTTGGCGGATATCGCATTTATCAGGAGCCAATAACCCTTACTCTCTATGACAGACTGCCGTTTTCTGTACGTCGTATTATTTCTAAAGTCTGTGAGCATTTACCGAAGCTTCACGGCATAAATTATCTTGTACGACGCGGCAAAACTATAGAAGAGAGATTTATAGGTAACGCCAATATCTTTTCAAAGAAAGAACGTGACAGTATTTTGAAAAGCGATGTTGCAAAGTCGGCGCCGCGGTCTAAAATTTTGTGCGACAAATTTTATGATGAGGTAGCCAATAAAGACAGCGTTACAAAAATGCAGTATCTCGATATAAATATGTGGCTTATGGGTGATATACTGCTTAAAGCTGATAAAACAAGTATGGCAAACTCGCTTGAACTGCGCGTGCCTTTTCTTGACAAAAATGTTATGGCGCTCGCCCAAACGCTACCGCTTGATTGCAGGGTTAATACACTTACCACTAAATTAGCACTTCGCCGCGCGGCAGAGAAAACATTACCACGTGTTACCGCGCAAAAGGATAAGCTTGGTTTCCCAGTGCCGATACGCGAGTGGCTTAAGCAAGACGGGTATTATAATACTGTAAAAGAGCGATTCACAAGCGATGCGGCAGAGAAATATTTTGATACCGCAAAGCTTATAAAACTGCTTGATGCTCACAAAGAGGGTAAAGCCGACCTTAGCCGTAAGATTTGGACGGTTTACACCTTTCTTGTGTGGTATGGGGAATATTTTAAGTAAAAATTTATTCAGGGGGATAAAATATGAAATGCAACAATTGTGGCTTTGAAAATCAGCAGAATTTTGACTACTGCCCAAACTGCGGCACGAAGTCAGAAGCGTCGCAACCGATAGTGGCAGAGACTGTAAGCCTTAATCCTGCGGCGGATAAAATTATGTGCGCATTAAAAGATAATTTGTTTTTGGTATTATGCATTTTAATGAGCGTTTCTTGTGTGTTGTCACTAAGCGGAGGACTGCCGCTGATAAATATTTTGCTAACAATTTTCTTATGGCTTACATACGCTGATGCTCAAAAGGGCTTTGCAAATGAAAAGCATCTGCAATGTGTAAGCGGCACGGTATACGCAAGTTATGTTATAACAAACGTGACAAGCATAATACTCATAGTTTGTGGCATTTTATTTGGAGCATTAGTAGGTATGTTTGCAGGCACTGCGGAATTTGCGCAGGGATTTAACGAGGCTATCAGTCAATATGACCTTGGCGAGCTTGTATTTAGTTATGAGGACATACCACAGGCGCTTATGGGATTAGTCGGTGTGCTGATAGGTGTTGTATTTGTGCTAGTAGGAGTAATTGCGCTTGTTGTAAACATTTTAGGAATTAAAAAGATACATAGCTTTGCAAAGTCAGTGTATATGGGCATTATGTTCCAAAACTCCAATTTTATGAATCCTCGCGCGACAAAAAGCTGGTTAATGTTTTTTGGTATTTGCTCGGCAATTACGGCGGTGTTTTCCTTGCTTTCGGAGCCTGTTGCAGCAATCGCATCAGGATGTGATGCTGCGGTCGCAATAATCGCGTCGTCGTTAATCAATAAATATCTTGTGGAAAAACCACAATTCGCAGAATAAAATCAAAGCACAACACGCAATAAGCGTGTTGTGCTTTATTGTTAATTAAAACCAATAAAACCGTTACTTTCAAGAATTGTAAAATATTTTGAAAGTCGTTCGTATAGTGGCTCTGCATTATCACCAAAATGCTCATGTACCCGTTCACCAATAGTTATTATATTACTTTTGCCATCAATAAGCTGCCAGATAAAGCTGCCGAATTCTTCAAGGTGGATATAACTGATTTTAGGCTTTTTTAAAATTAGTTGTGCCAGCAGGTTGGCTATACCACTGTTTTGTATTTCTAAAGTTACCTTGCCATCTTGTCCCAGTGACCAGTTAAGGTTTTCATTTTTAAAAGGAACTTTTTCAAGGTAGTTATCTTTTATTTGTTTTTTCATTGTGCTTTATCACGCTTTTTCCAAATGGTGAATTTTAAAACGGTAAGGATAATTATTGCAAATAGTGCAAGACCACCAAGATCGGAAACAATAGGCGGAATGCCCAATCTTTCCGAAAGGTTAAGTGCTGAATCAATACCAAACACTGCAAGTAGTGCCAAAGCAATGCCCACAAGACCCTCGCCTGCAATCATACCCGAGCAGAAAAGTATACCGTCGTTTATAACAGTGTCCTTGTCTTTACGTTTTAGTTTATCAAGAGCCAATCTTACAAGACCGCCTACCATAATACAGGCATTAAGTTGAACAGGCAGATAAACGCCTATGGCAAATGGCAATACAGGTATGCCGATAAGCTCTACAGCCACTGCGATAAACACACCTATAAACACAAGACCCCAAGGTAAATCGCCGCCCATAACGCCTTCCACAATAAGCTTCATAAGTGTTGCCTGAGGCGCGCCAAGCTCATCCGAGCCAAAGCCCCAAGCGGAGTCCAGCAGATAAAGTGTGCCGCCAATGGCAAGTGCCGCCGCCACAACACCGATAATTTCGCCTATTTGCTGTTTGCGCGGCGTAGCGCCTAAAATATAACCTGTTTTAAGGTCCTGCGAAGTGTCGCCTGCAATAGCCGATACAATGCAAATAATAGAGCCAATTGCGATTGCACTGCTCATACCTGCAATACCGTCAGCGCCCGTAACCTTAAGTATAAGGGTAGCAATTAGCAGTGTTGCGATAGCCATACCTGAAACGGGGTTGTTGCTGCTACCAACAAGTCCTACCATTCGGGACGAAACCGTTGCAAAAAAGAATCCAAAAACAACGATAATAAATGCGCCTAAAAGTGATACCGGAATAGCAGGTATTAGCCATATAATTACCGTAAGCACCAAAATTGCTATAATAACTATTTTAATATTAATATCACGCGCGGTGCGCTCTTGCGAAGTAGCGCCCGCACCCTTCATATTTTTTACAGCGCCGCCAAAGGTTTTAACTATAAGCGGCAACGATTTAACAAGGCTTATAATACCGCCTGCCGCGAGTGCCCCTGCGCCGATATAACGGATATAACTACTCCAGACAGCGCCCGCACCGCCCGTGGCATATAGCTCGCTTATGGGTTGTGTTGCTGGATAGAGTACACTGTCACCGCCGAAAAGCACAGCCATGGGTATCAGCACCAACCAACTAAGCACGCCACCCGCAAACATATACGATGAAATGCGCGCACCACAAATATAGCCTACACTCATAACAGCAGGATAAATCTGCGTACCTATTTCACCCGCAAAGCCTTTAACACGTACAGATATTTCTCCTGACACCAGTTTTAAGCCATCAATTATAAATTTAAAAAGCGCCGCAAAGCCCATGCCTGCAAAAACGGTTGACGCGTTGGCGCCGCCTTGTTCGCCTGCAAGCAACACCTCTGCGCAAGCGGTGCCCTCGGGATACGGTAATGTGCCGTGCTCCTTAACAATAAGTGCATTGCGGAGCGGAATCATAAAGAAAACGCCAAGCAGACCGCCTATAAGCGCAATTAGGGTTATTTCTAAAAGATCGGGCTTGTCCATCTTACCCTCGGCCGCCCATAAGAAAAGTGCGGGAAGGGTGAATATAGTGCCTGCGGCAAGCGATTCGCCTGCAGAGCCTATGGTTTGAACGATGTTGCTTTCAAGAATTGAATTGCGACGCAGCAGTATGCGTATAACACCCATCGCAATAACAGCCGCAGGAATTGAAGCAGACACTGTCATACCAACGCGAAGTCCAAGATATGCATTTGCCGCGCCAAAAACAACAGCCAACAACACACCCATAATAATAGACGTTATTGTCAGTTCGGTAGTGATTTTTTCTGCCGCGATATACGGCTTGAATTCGTTTTTGTTATCCATAATTTCACCTTACTTTAAATTGATATTTTTAAAAAGCAATATAATTTATTACATTAAAGCACAAAAGGCAATATGATTTACACTTTATCTTAGTTTTCCCAATATTTTTATTATAAGGCTATAATATTTTTCAGTTGAAGAAATACTTAATCTTTCGCGGGTGGTGTGAATATCGTGAAGCTCAGGGCCAATGGCAATACAATCAAAATTTTCTATAGCCGAGTCAAACACACCGCATTCAAGACCGGCGTGAATCGCCTTTATTTCAGATTCCTTACCAAAGGTATCACGGTATACCGAGCAATATATATCGCGCAAGGGTGAGTTTTCGCGATATTCCCATGGCGGATAGTGACCGAAGGTCTCATTTGATGCACCGAACACACCGAAAAGCGCGTCAAGACGTGATTCTAAAAACACAAGGGCAGTTTGTTTATTACTGCGAAGCGCAAAATGAAAAACAACACTGTTTGATGTGGTCATAAGTATGCCGAGGTTAAGAGATGTTTGCACAAGTCCTTCTATACTAGCGCTCATTTCCATTACACCGTTTGGCGCACAGAGTAAAATTTTGGTTAACTTGTTTTCGGTATCATAATCAAAAACGTCACACTCTGACGCATTTTCGACCGTTAATGTTACATCAAAATCAGGCTCGCGGTCACGGATTTCATCTTTAATAATGTCAATACATTGTTTTACAGCGCTACAAAACAATGTTGTATCTTCCACACAAAATTCTATTTTGCAACTGTTTGGAATAGCGTTGGCTTTATCACCGCCATTTATACTAACAATTCCAAAACTAATCACGGATTTTATACAAGCGATTATTCTACCGGCAATAATATTAGCATTAACGCGGTTTTTATTAATCTCTACACCCGAATGACCGCCTTTAAGACCCTTTATCTCGAGTGTAACTCTCGTGCCGCAAACCTTACGCGTTTCAAGTGGCAGACGAGCCACAAAATCACTACCACCCGCACAAGAAACGGTAACAACCCCCTCCGAGTCAGAGTCAAGGTTTATCATTCTTTTTCCCGACAATACGCTCATATCAAGCGCGCGTGCGCCAATCATACCGATTTCTTCATCAGTGGTAAAAACCGCTTCGATAGGCGGATGGGGAATATCATTGCTTTCAAGAATGCTTAACACCATCGCAACCGCAATTCCGTTATCAGCGCCAAGTGTTGTGCTGCGTGCCTTAATGAAATCGCCATCAATGTATAAATCCAGTCCGTCTTTTGTAAAATCGATATCGCAGTCGGGTGTTTTTTGACACACCATATCAAGATGCCCTTGCAGTATTATCGGTTCGGAATTTTCGTAACCCTTGGTACCGTTTTTGTATATAACAACGTTGTTTGCATTATCGCGGATATATTTAAGATTGTGCTCTGTTGCAAAATCTACACAAAACTGTGAAGCGGCATCCATATTACCCGAGCCACGCGGAATAGCGGAAAGCGCTTCAAAATAATAAAAAACGCGTTGGGGATTAAGATTTTTAGTTATTGACATAATATTTCTCCTTTAAAAATTTAAAAGAATTATCATAGGTTAGTATATATGATTTGTAGGTGAAAATCAATTATCATTTCCAAGTTTCCAAAACAAGTCTCAAAAATAAAAAACACACCTCAAAGGTGTGATTTTATCTTCGGAGTAGGAGAGACTTGCTCGGCGTCACCGCCGCCGACACGCACCCGAACTTTTTAAATGTCCACCGGACATTTAAAATCGGTCAAAGCCGACCGTTCTTTTCAAGTCTCTCTCACAAAACACAAAAGCAAAGAAGCACACCCAAAAGGTATGCTTCTTTAATTGGCGGAGTAGGAGAGACTTGAACTCTCGCGCCGGTTACCCGACCTACGCCCTTAGCAGGGGCGCCTCGTCACCACTTGAGTACTACTCCAAATGATTATGTTCTATTTTATATTAAAAATAAAAATGGCGGAGAGGAAGGGATTCGAACCCTTGTGGCTTGCGCCAAACGGTTTTCAAGACCGCCTCGTTATGACCGCTTCGATACCTCTCCGTGTGCAAAAGCCATTTTAACATAAACAAAATCAATTGTCAACAATAACTTTATTAAAATTTTTGAAAATTTTGCTTGACAATATCTTTCAAGTATGGTATATTATTTTGGCACGAAAAATGCTGGTGTAGCTCAGTTGGTAGAGCAGCTGATTTGTAATCAGCAGGACGGGGGTTCGAGTCCGTCCACCAGCTCCACCCTTTTTTGAGTCTTTAATCGGACTCGAAGCCTGAG
>JAZSBS010000028.1:0-19701 GCA_045602525.1 Acutalibacteraceae bacterium | reverse complement strand
TGGCTCACAGAACGACATGGCTACGATCCGACTTGATGTGTGTTTACAATCAACTGTCATGGAGAAATAAGTTTTGACACAATTAAACAGATCATAGCATCAATCAGATAAATTTAAAACGCACGGCATTTTTATACCGTGCGTTTTTTGATTAATATGTATCGGTTGCTTGGCATTCAATTTCATCTGCGGCGCCACCCGAGCCATAGACCTTATATATCGCAGTTACTCGGTAGGTACCTGTCTGTGATAAATTACAGGTGCGTGTGCCTGTAGCGCTGTAGCCGTTTAAGGTGTCCACCCACTGATTGTCGGTTTGACCGTTTTCTACCCGTGTCCAAAAAACACCCAACGTCCTTTTTTCGATATATGATGTAACGACAGCATGGGTTGTTACCCCAGAGGAACCCACGTATTCGTACGAAATTGTCATTTTACCACTATCATTGATAGATACTGCAACCATTGCAGAAGAAACATTATTAAACATCGGCATAATTTCTTCCTGTTCAATTACTGCCGCAGATACGGGGTATAGCGGAACAACTACTAAACATACGGTAAGAATTGCAACCAAAAGCTTTTTCAACTGTCTTTTCATCATTATCCCTCCTTTCTCTTTTTATTAGGAAATTAAATTTAACAATAACCCCCATATATACAACAAATCAGAGGGCAAAAAAGGTGACAAATTTCGACAAAAAAATTTTAAAAAAATTTTTTTGAACTTTTTTTGCAATTTTTGTCTCCTTTTTGGTGTTTTAAATTGTTGTATATATAGGGACGGTTTTCTGTAACAAATCCTTTCTCTTGTGTTTTGAATTCAATTTTTATGTCGCAGTAAAATTAAATAATTCAAAAGGCAGAGAACCGTCTCGTTTTTTTAATACCCGACCGTTTATAACAGTTGACAATAATAACCAATAAGATGTAAAATAGTAGCGTGGTTTCCACGCTACTATTTGTTTTGAGGTTTATGTTTTGAAAAGGATAAAGATATACAGCGAGCTTGTGTATGTTTTGGCGCAATTTGGACTTACCCTTGCCGTAGCGATTATGGCGGCGGCAGACTTTGGCGTTTCAATGATTGTGGCGCCCGCCTACATACTAAGTCAAAAATTTACGGTATTCACCTTTGGGCAATGGGACTATATTATACAAGGCGTTTTGTTTGTGGCGTTTTGTCTTGCAATGAAAAGGTTTAAATTTACCTACTTTGTATCATTTATAACCTGTGTTATCTATGGCACAATACTTGATATGTGGCGCGCGGCAATCCCCTTGTTAAACCCTCAAATAACCCCGCCCGGCAGTATGGGAATACCCGTGCGGATAGCGATGTTTATTGTGGGCGAATTGCTTACCGCATTTACGGTGATGCTGTTTTTTAAAACCTATATTTACCCACAGGTGTGCGACCTCTTTGTTAAAGGAATTGTGACAAAATACGGGCTTGACCAAACCAAATGCAAGCGTGTTTTTGACCTGTGTTGTTTGTTGCTGTCGTTAGCTCTTACACTTATATTATTCAAAGGCTTTGTCGGTATTAAGTGGGGCACGGTTATAATAACCTTAATAAACGGTGTGCTGATTGGCTTTTTTGCAAAGGTGTATGACAAATGCTTTGAAACCGTTTCGCTGTTCCCAAAATTTGCAGAAAAGTTTAAATTTTAAAAAAGGAATTTAAAATATGACGTATAATGAAATCAAGAAAAACAAGGCAATTCATAATTATATAAAGGCGGCCGACGCTTCGCTTGCGGCGCTCGGTTTTACCGAGCACAGCTTTGCCCACGTGACCGCCGTTGCCGAAAAAGCGGGATATATTTTACAGACCCTCGGTTACGATGATCGCACGGTAGAGCTTGTAAAAATTGCAGGCTATCTGCACGATATCGGCAATCTTGTAAACCGCATCGACCACAGCCAAAGCGGCGCGGTTATGGCTTTTCGTATTTTGGATAAGCTGGGCTTTGCTTCGGAAGAAATTGCCGATATTGTAACGGCAATTGGTAATCACGACGAGGGCACGGGCGTGCCCGTAAGCGAGTTTGCCGCGGCGCTTATTTTAGCCGACAAGTCAGACGTTCGTCGCAACCGCGTAAGAAATCAGGACGAAGCGGCGTTTGATATTCACGACAGGGTAAATTATTCGGTAACGGGCGCCAATCTTGATATCAGCGCCGACAAAACCAAAATTGAATTGTCCCTTACCATTGACACCGAATACGGCTCGGTTATGGATTATTTTGAAATTTTTATGGACCGTATGATACTGTGCCGCAAGGCCGCCGAAAAGTTAGGCCTTAAATTTAAGCTTATGATAAACGGACAACAATTACTATAATTAAAAAAAGCAAGACTCAACAAAGTCTTGCTTTTTTTAGTCAAGTTGTTTGTAATAGGCTACTGCAAGCTCGTCGCAACGCTCGTTTTCGCGATGGCCTGCGTGACCCTTTACCCAGTTGATTGTAACGTCGTGAATTTTTAAAAGACTTAAAAGCTTTTCCCACAAGTCAGGGTTAAGGGCGGGTTTTTTGTCGGCCTTTCGCCAGCCGTTTTTTTGCCACTGTTCTGCCCAACCCTTACCAATACCGTCAGAGACGTATTTTGAATCGGTAGTAAGGGTAACCTTGCAGGGCTCTTTAAGGCAGTTTAATGCTTCGATAACCGCCGTAAGCTCCATACGGTTGTTTGTGGTATCGCGTTCGCCGCCCGAAAGCTCTTTTTCTCGTCCGTTATAGCGCAGTATCGCGCCCCATCCACCGGGACCCGGATTGCCTGAGCAGGCGCCGTCGGTAAAAATTTCTACAAATTTCATATCGCTACCCTTAATATTTTCTAAAGCTTCCTACCACCTTACCAAGCACCATAGGCTTTTCGGGGTAGATGGGTGAAAAATCGGGATTTTCGGGCATAAATATTACTTGAGAGCCCTTTATAAGCAGGCGTTTAACCGTTGCCTCGTCGCCGTCCATACCGATAATTATATCGCCGCTACGACAGGGGGCGTTTTTGTCAGCAATAACAATATCACCAGGTAGTATACCTGCGTCTCGCATGCTAAATCCCACAACCTTCAGTGCAAAAAGACCCTCTGCATCTTTGGTGGGGTAGGGTATATAATCCTCTATTTGCTCCACTGCCAAAATAGGCTGACCCGCGGTAACGCGGCCAACAAGCGGAACCATAGAAGCGTCAAAATCATTTTCAAGGCGTATCGCGCGGGAATATTTAGCATCTCGCAAAATATATCCCTGCTCTTCCAAAGCGTTAAGAATTGCGTGCACGGTAGATGTTGATTTAATTCCCGTAGCGGTGCAAATCTCACGCACTGTGGGCGGAATACCGTTTTGCATTTTTTTAACAAGAAAATTGTAAACAGACTCTTGCTTGGGTGTAAGGGGATTTTTAGACATAGCTATACCTCACCGAACATTTATTCGTTTTTATTATAGCATAGGTGTATGTGTGTTTCAAGAGTCTTTTTTTGTTTTAGAAAATATTTCTTTAATTCCCAACAAAATCAAAAATCCGCCAAACAGCTTTGCGGTGAAATTGCCGCCTATTACATCAGTAAGAAAAAATCCGGCCGCCGCACCCACAATTCCGCCAACGGCAATCGGCAGAGTAACGCGCCACTTGATTTGCTTTTTAAAGGCGTAAATAATAACGGCTACAAGCGCTATTGGTATAAAAAAGAGCAGATTTATGCCCTGCGCCTTTAACTGTTCCGTGTTTTGAAACACGGTGAGATATATTATAAGCACCGCGCCGCCGCCCAGTCCCATACCGCCTATAATTCCTGAAAAAAGCCCTGCTAAAAGGGCGCTGATATTCATCGCATCAGCAGGCGCACGCCTGCATAAATCATAAACACGGCAAAGATTTTTTGCAAGATTTTGTTTGAAAATTTTTTAAGCAAAAAGGTTGCAACGACCGAGCCGATAAGTCCTGTCGGAATGTAAGCAAAGCTGTCGCGTAAATGCACCGTGCCTTTTACAAGATACATTATGGCGCTTATTACGGTTATGGGCAGTATCACCGCCACCGCATTTGCGTGGGCGCTTTTTTGGTCGAGTCCGCTTTTTTTAAGAAGCGGCACCGCAAGCATACCGCCGCCCGCGCCAAATACACCGTTCACAAGACCGACCGCTACGCCAAAGCAAGCAGACTTTATGTGTTTTTTTATGTTTTTCAAGCAAATCACCAAAATTATTTTGACCGATTAAACATAAAAAATGCTATTGTAATATATAAAAATAAATGATATAATAATTGTGTATGTAAATTTATGGAGTGGTTTTATGTTTACCGAAATAAAAGGACTTAAAACTGAATATATGATTTGGGGCGAGGGCGACATCCCTGTACTGCTGCTTCACGGCTGGGGCGCATCGCTTGACACCTATCGCGGTATAGCGGCGGCACTTGCCGACAGATGCCGTCTTTACGCTGTAAATTTTCCCGGCTGTGCGGGTAGCGAAACAATGGCAGAGCCTTGGGACACAGACGACTATTGCGACTTTGTGTTAGAGTTTATGGATAAAATGGAGCTTAAAGACCCGATTATTATGGGACACTCGCACGGCGGCAGAGTAACGATGAAGCTTGTAGCCGACGGGCGTGTGAATCCGCCAAAAATTGTTTTACTTGATGCGGCAGGACTTATACCTAAAAAGAGTTTTAAGCAAAAAACACGCGCGCGCAATTTTAAGATTATAAAAAAGGTACTGACCCTGCCCGTTTTAAAGAATTACACCGAGGGTTTACTTAACAAGGCCCGCGCACATTACGGCTCTGCCGACTACAATGCTGCGCCGGAAGTGCTTAGAAAAACGCTTGTCAAGCTTGTTAACACAGATATTCGCGATATATTACCGAATATTAAATGTCCGACACTTCTTATCTGGGGCGAAAACGATACCGCGACACCGCTTGAGGATGCCAAAACCATTGAAAAGCTTATCCCCGACGCAGGACTTTGCGTTATAAAGGGCACGGGACATTTCTCGTTCTGTGAAAAGCCGTACGAGGCGCACGCTATACTTAGAAGCTTTATTAAATAAATCAGAGGTTGTTTTATGCCATACATTACTTTTGTTGCTTTGTTTATTGTTGTAGCAAGCGGAGTATTTTCGCTTTATCGTCAGCTACAGATGCTACAGCAGAATTCATACTTTTTATCAAGATATTTTAAATGGATAAACCAGTCCTATACTGTAGAGCTCGCAATAAGCGCAATTTTGTATTGCGCTATAACGTATTTTGTATTAAACGGTAGGTCTGTGCTTACCCTTATAGCCGCCGTCTTGCTTTTGGCGGTAAGAATTTTTTTAAATATAAAAACACAAAAAAAATCGATTAAAAAGCTTGTGTTTACCGCCCGTATAAAAAGGCTTTACATTACCGCTATTTTGCTTTTGGGTGTATTTTTATTCGGTAGCATTTTTTCGTTTTATACCGTTTTCGGCGAGGTTTCGCGTGTGCTGTGCATAGCATTGGCGGTAGTGTCACCGTTGTTGACGGTGGTTATATGGCTTATAACCTACCCGATAGAAAAGGCAGTATCAAAATGGTATATCAACGATGCAAAACGCATTTTGAAATCACATAAAAATCTTACCGTTATCGGTATAACGGGTAGTTACGGAAAAACTACAACCAAGTTTATACTTAACCGTATTCTAAGTGAAAAATTCAACACCGTTTGCACGCCGCAAAGCTTTAACACGCCTATGGGTGTTGTGCGTACCGTGCGTTCACAACTTAAGCCTCAAACACAGGTTTTTGTTTGCGAAATGGGCGCTAAAAACGTTGGTGATATAAAAGAGATTTGCGATATAGCGCATCCCGATTATGCAATCATAACCTCGGTAGGCGAGCAACACCTTGACACCTTTAAATCGGTAGACCGCGTGTTTAAAACCAAGTTTGAGCTTGCTGACGCTGTAAGCCGTAAGGGCGGAATAACGCTTGCCAACCTTGACAGCGAGGGTATAAAATCCCGCAAGGATAAGCGTGATGATGTTGTATATTTCGGCGAAGGCACAAAATATTCGGCTACAAATATTACCTGTGGCGAAGACGGCACAACCTTCGATTTGTGCCTTGACGGCGTTCGGTTTACTGTAAGCACAAGACTTTTAGGACTTCACTCGGTAAGCGATATTTTAGCCGCCGCCGCAATGGCTCATATATTGGGTGTTAGTGAAAATGATATAAAATTTGCAGTCGGTTCGCTAAAACCCACCGAACACCGTCTTGAGCTTAAGGGTTACGCAAACGGCTCGTTGCTTATAGATGACGCGTACAACTCTAACCCCGAGGGTTGTTTAGAAGCAGTAAGGGTGTTAGGCTCTTTTGCGGGCAAGAAAAAGGTTATTATTACACCGGGGCTTATCGAGCTTGGCAGCCGTGAATATGATTGCAACTATGCTTTAGGACTTGAGGCGACAAAGTATTGTGATGTGATAATTCTTGTCGGTCAAAACCGTTCAAAGCCTATGATGGACGCTATAAACACCACCGAGTTTAACAAGGATAACGTTTACGTGGTATCAAGCTTTAAAGAGGCCATGGAAATTTACACGCCTATGGCCGACAAAAACAGCGTTGTGCTTTTAGAAAACGACCTTCCCGATAACTATTTAAACTGATTAGAGGTTTTAATTATGAAAACAAATATAGCAGTATTTTTTGGTTGCCGCAGTGTAGAGCACGAGGTGTCTATTATCTCGGCAGTTCAGGCTATGCGCTCGATAAATCGAGATAAGTATGACGTGACACCCGTTTACGTAGCAAAAAACGGCTCTATGTACACAGGCGACAATCTTTTTGAGATAGAAAACTACCGCAATATACCCGAGCTTTTAAAGGGCGCTAAGGCGGTTACCTTTTTAAGAACGGGCGACAAGGTTGTTATGCATTATCTTGAACAAAAGAAATTTAAAAAGATATCCGATGTGGCAGTGGACCTTGCGTTCCCCGTAGTTCACGGTACCAATTGTGAGGATGGTACAATGGCGGGATATTTTGAGTTTTTGGGTCTTCCGTATATCAGTTGCGATATAATTTCTGCTGCTGTCGGTATGGATAAGGCTGTGTTTAAAGATGTGTTAAAATCGGCAGGTCTTCCCGTGCTTGACTGCATCAAATTCCGCGCTCGCGAATACACACTTGATAAACAAACGATTACTGATAACATAAAATCACAAATCGGATTTCCGCTTATTGTAAAGCCTGTAAACTTAGGTTCAAGCGTTGGTATTACCAAAGTGAACGATGAATCAGAGCTTGACGAGGCAATCCGCCTTGGTATCAGCTTTTCGGACATCATACTTGTCGAAAAGGCTATAACCTCACTGCGTGAAATAAACTGTTCGGTTTTGGGCGACAGCGACGAATGCGAGGCATCGGTGTGCGAAGAACCGTTTATGAATGACGAGATTTTATCTTACGAGGATAAATATATGGGCGGCGGCAAAAACGGCGGAGCATCAAAGGGCATGGCGTCTCTCGGACGTAAAATTCCCGCCGATTTACCGGAGGAAAAGGCGCGTGAAATCCGTGAACTTTCATGTAATATATTTAAGGCAATTGGTGCAAGCGGAGTTGTTCGTATAGACTTTTTGCTCGATTGCGACACAGGCAACGTTTATGCTAATGAGATTAACACAATTCCGGGTTCACTTGCCTTTTATCTGTGGGAAGCCACAGGTCTTAAATATACCGATATGATAGACCGCCTTGTTGAAATCGCGTTCCGCAGACAACGAAATCGTGATAATTTGACCTTTACTATCGACACAAACATTTTGTCAGGAGTATCATTTGGTAGTAAGGGTAGCAAAGGAGCAAAGCTTTAAATGACGGCTCTGCTTATAAAATTATTTGTTAAAAATCATACCGATACAAAGTCGATCCAAGCGCGAACCCGATACGGCAATCTTGGCAGTGCTGTGGGTATTTGTGCAAATGTTTTGCTAAGTGCTATAAAAATAATTATAGGTCTTGTAAGCGGTGTGCTTTCAATTACTGCCGACGGCTTTAACAACCTTGCCGACGCAGGCTCTTCGGTTGTAACGCTTATAGGCTTTAAGCTTGCTACAAAGCCTGCCGACCGTGCTCATCCGTTTGGCCACGGCAGAATGGAATATATATCGGCATTTATAGTATCGTTTTTGATATTGCTTGTTGGATTTGAACTACTTAAAGATTCGGTCGGAATATTGGTTGCAGGCGAGGCTTCTCCTACATTTTCAACCACGGCGATCATAATACTTGTAGTGTCAATTCTTATAAAATTATGGTTGTTTTTCTTTAACCGAAAAATTGGTAAGATTATTGATTCATCAGCGCTTGTAGCTACCGCAAAAGATAGTCTTAACGATTGTATTGCGACTGCGGCGATTTTGATATCGGCAATAGTTACACGTTTTGTGACGGTTCCGTTTAATCTTGACGCCGTTATGGCACTTGTGGTATCACTTTTTATTATGTGGGCGGGCTTTTGCTCGGCAAGGGATACCCTTAACGAAATTTTGGGCGGACCACCCGAGCCCCAGCTTATAAATGACATTAACGACACTATTTTAAGCTTTGATGAGTTTCACGGTATACACGATCTTATAGTTCACAATTACGGCCCAGGCCGACAGTTTGCGTCGGTTCACGTTGAAGTGCCACACGATGCTGACATTGTGGCTTGCCACGAAAAAATAGATATTTGTGAAAAATTGGTTTGTGAAAAATTAGGGGTTAATCTTGTCATACATATGGACCCAATCGATACCGATGACAAGGCTGTAGCCTCAGCAAAAGAGAAAATGGTTAATATTTTAAAGAATATTGACAAAAAACTTACGCTTCACGATTTTCGTATGACACCTGCTGGTGACACCCGCACAAACTTGATTTTTGATGTGGTTATACCTGCTGATTTAAAACTTTCGGAAAACGAGCTTAACGACATAATCTGTCAAAAGGCACACGAATGTGACAAAACCTATGTTTGTGTAATAACCTTTGACCGCGACTTTACGGGTCAATAAAAATAGAAAAGGAATAAATTTATGAACTTTACACCTGTTGATAACACAGGCCGTGTAGACGGCTTTTGCCTTGTTAAAAGTGTTGAAACAAAAACATCTTCAAAGGGCGACACCTATCTTGATTTTACTTTAGGTGACAGTACGGGCGAAATAAACGGTAAGCTGTGGCGCTACAGTGCTGCCGAGCACGGAGAATACAAGGCAAATGACATTGTAAAAATCCGCGGCACAATTTCACAGTACAATGGAGCTGACCAGCTGCGTATTGAAAGAATACGTCTGACAATAGAGTCTGACAACCTGCATATTGAGGATTTTGTTCGTTCGTCAGGTTACAGCTCGGAGCAGATGTACGACGAGCTTTTGAATATCGCAAATTCTTTTGTCGATAATAATTTAAAACTGATTGTTACAACAATTCTTGCCGACAACCGTGAAAATTTACTTTTTTGGCCTGCGGCATTTAAACTTCATCATGCGCTTCGCGGGGGACTTTTAATGCATACCCTTTCGATAGTTCGTCTTTGTGAAGGTGTATGTAATGTATATCCTTTTATTGACCGTGAACTGTTGCTTGCGGGCGCAATACTGCACGATATATCAAAGATTGATGAGTTCGACGTAAACGATGCGGGCGTTGCCGATGGTTACACGGTAGAAGGCAATCTTTTAGGACATATATCTATGGGCGCTACCAAGATAGATAAATATGCCGAAAGGCTGGGTATTGACCGCAAAGTATCAGTACTGCTTCAACATATGATACTCTCTCACCACGGCGAGCCCGAATTCGGTGCGGCAGTAAGACCAATGTTTATAGAGGCCGAGGTTCTTTCTGAACTTGACCTTATGGACGCGCGCATTTATGAAAT
Source organism: Acutalibacteraceae bacterium (assembly GCA_045602525.1). Lineage (GTDB taxonomy): Bacteria > Bacillota > Clostridia > Oscillospirales > Acutalibacteraceae > UBA737. The sequence goes on along the minus strand of JAZSBS010000028.1, from coordinate 9,776 downwards.
GCGTGAGGCTGTAGCGGCGGCAAACCCCAACGATTTTTCGGGTCGTGTATGGGCGCTTGATAATCGCAAACTTTTTAACCACACAAGAAGTGATTTGGAACAAAATCCCAAATTGTTTTAAATTTTTAAAATCTGAAAGGAAGTAAAAATTATGAAAATTACAAAAGATATGATAGTAGGCGAAGTTCTTGATATAGATACAGGCGCCGCAAAATATTTTTTTGAAATCGGTATGCACTGCCTTGGCTGCCCTGCTTCGCGTGGCGAATCTATCGAACAGGCTTGCTCGGTTCACGGCGCAGATGTAGACGAGCTTGTAGCAAAGCTTAACGCATACTTTGCAGATAAGTAATGCTTGAATTAAGTAAAAGACTTAGCCTTATTGCAAGCTTTGTAAGAGAGGGCAGTAGCGTTTGTGACGTAGGTACCGATCACGGCTATCTGCCCGCGTTTTTATATCTGTCACGCAAATACAAAAGTGTTATCGCTACAGATATAAATAAAAAACCGCTTGAGACGGCGCAAAAAAATCTTGAACGATTGGGCGCTACGGGCGTAAAGCTTATTTTGTGTGACGGTCTGGCAGATGTAACAAGACAGGATGCCGACACCATTATAATTGCGGGTATGGGCGGTGAGGTTATAAGCGGCATAATAGACCGTGCGCCGTTTGTGCGTGACGGTATGGTTGAACTTATTCTTCAACCTACCACTGCCGCCAAGGAACTGCGTCAGTATTTAGCAAAAAAGGGCTTTGTTGTGGAGCAAGAGCGGGCGTTAGCCGAAAACGGAAAAATTTATTCGGTAATGCTGGTGCGATTTTGTGGCGCGTCATATATAATAGACGATACGCAAGCCGCAATAGGAATTTTAAAACCTGATTGCGACGAGGCTGTACAGTATATAGAAAAGCAGTACAAAATTGCAAGCAACTGTGCGAACAATCTTAAAAAAGTGTCACACAAGCAAAATGAATATAATTATTATTTTAAATTAAGTGAAAAACTAAAAAATATTTTGGGAGGGTAAAATGGCTTTCGACGGCGGATTTTTACATACTGTGACAAACGAACTGCAACAGGCGATAGACTGTCACATAGATAAAATCTATCAGCCGGCACGTGACGTGCTGGTGTTAAGCTTGCGCAAAAAAGGTTTTGCAAAACGTCTGGTGCTAAGTGCTGCTGCGGGTACTGCGCGTGTGCACTTTACCGAACGAAAATATGAAAACCCCGATACCCCACCAATGTTTTGTATGCTTGCGCGTAAAATCTTTTCCTCGGCAAAGTTGGTAAGTGTTGAGCAAAAAGGACTTGAGCGCGTAATAGAATTCACATTTGATGCTGCAAATGAAATGGGTGACCGAATAAAGCCTAAAATTGTTTGCGAGCTTATAGGAAACAGCAGCAATATTATACTTGTTGCAGAGGATGGCAAAATTTATGATGCAGTCCATCGCAGTGATATCGAAAAATCCGACCGCATAATCCAGTCAGGAGCTACCTATCGTTATCCTGATTCTCAAAATAAAATCAATGTGCTTAATACGGATCACACAAAAACAGCAGACGAAATTATAAGTGTTAACGATAAGGATTTACCGCAAACCTTACTGCAAACGCTCGAGGGTGTATCTCCGCTGGTTTGCCGCGAACTTGCAGGACCGTTTCAATTGAGTGACGGGTATTCGATTGATAAGCAGGGCGTTATGAACATATTGCAGAGGTTAAAAGACGGTATTGTGTCAAGTGAGTTTGTTGTGCTTTATAAAAGTGATAATACTCCTGTGGATTTTTGTTATATGCCAATTACTCAGTACGGCAGTCTTTATACCGTTAAACATTTTGATACACCGTCGCAGCTTTTAGATGCTTTTTATTTTGAGCGTGAAAATGCGGCGCGAATACACAAGGCTTCTGCTGATATAACCAAAACAGTGGCCAATCTGATAACCCGTGCAAAGCGTCGTATGGCTATCCGACAAAAAGAGCTTGAAGAAAACCGTGATCGTGAAGATTTGCGTATTAAGGGTGAGCTTATAAAGGCTAACCTTTACGCAATAGAACAGGGCAGCGCTGTAGCAAGGGTACGAAACTATTATGATGAAAATCTGGAGTTTGTAGAAATACCGCTTGACATAGCGCTTACACCTGCAGCAAACGCAGCAAAATATTTTAAGGACTACAAAAAAAGTTGTAGTGCGGTGCAGTCGCTTGGCTCGCTGATTGAGAGTGATAAGAAGGAAATAGAATATCTTGAGTCGATTGCCGAAAGCCTTACAAGATGTGACTTGCTTGCTGATATTGCTGAAATTCGAGAAGAATTATCTTTGGGCGGATATATAAGGCTTACAAATAAAAAGCAAAATCGTAAAAAGACTCAGACACAGCTTGCCGAATACAAGTCACGTGAGGGATATCGCATACTCGTTGGCAAAAATAATATGCAAAATGAACTTATAACCTGTAACCTTGCTTCAAAAGGCGATATGTGGTTTCACACCAAAAATATTCACGGCTCACATGTTGTGGTGTTTTGCGGAGGACAGCCGATAAGTGATGAAACTATTGTTTTTGCGGCTTCTCTTGCTGCAAAGAATTCAAAAGCGGCAAAGTCGTACAATGTGCCTGTTGACTATACGCCTGTTAAATATGTAAAAAAACCAAATGGAGCGAAGCCGGGTATGGTGATTTATACAACAAATAAAACGGTGTTCGTCAATCCGTTTGCAGAGGAGGACTTATAATGGAAATAGGCATATCCACCTCCTGCCTTTACCCTATGTATACCGAGCAGTCATTTGAGCTTATAGCAAAAAACGGTGTAGGGCTTACCGAAATATTTTTTAACGCCAACTGCGAATTAGAGCCTCCGTTTATACAGCGGCTTGTCAATATAAAACACGAACACGGAATTACCGTGTCAAGCATTCATCCCACAATGTCATTGGCTGAGTCCTTTATGCTGTTTTCAAACTATGACCGTCGTTTTTATGAGGGGATCGAAATTTATAAGCGCTACGGTGAAATTGCGGCAACAATTGGCGCAAAATTTGTTATTATGCATGGTGGCAAGCCAAATGGTACGATGGATGACTACGGTTATTTTGACCGTTTTGCAAAGGTTGCAGAGGCGGTACGAGCAAATGGTGCTACGCTTTTACAAGAAAATGTTGTGCTGTTTAGAGCGGGCAACTTACACACACTGCGCAATATGTCCGATTATCTGGGCGACGAGGTTAATTTTTGTCTTGATGTCAAACAGAGTATTCGCGGTGGGTATTCACCGTACGATGTTTTGCATTTGCTCGGCTCAAAAATCAAGCATCTGCATTTAAGTGATAACAATTCACAAAACGATTGTATGCTACCGCTTGAGGGCAACTTTGATTTCAAAAACTTTTTGACCGAAGCACAAAACTGTGGTTATACAGGCGATGCCGTAATCGAGCTTTACAGAGGCGCTTTCACAGAGCCTGATGAATTGTTTGTCGCACACAAAAAATTGCTTAAAAAAGTTTTTTAAAATTTTTTAAAAAAGTGCTTGACAAATGAAAGGCCTTGTTGTATAATCACTTTTGCCGCCTGAGAAAGGCGGCGCAACACAGTCGGTGTTGATTGCGGTGAGGGTCCACCTGTTCCCATTCCGAACACAGAAGTTAAGCTCACTTGCGCTGAAGATACTTGGCGGGCAGCTGCCTGGGAAAATAAGTAGATGCCGACACAAAAAATCCTGATGTTTTTACATCAGGATTTTTTTATCCAATTCGACAGGCTTGGTATGTCGTCAGACACAAGGCTGTATTATTTCCTTTACAAAATTAATTTCTACATATATAATATATTTACATTAAATAAAGGGGAGGCTATAAAATGAAATACACTATAAACACCGCAATTTTCAGCAATACCTTTGCTATACCTGCTGTTGTTGCGGACAAGTTTTTAAAAATAGCCACCCACACCCAGCTTAAAGTGTTGCTTTACTTTATGCGTAATATCTCGGAGGGAATAGACCCTCAAAAAATTGCCAATGCATTACAGCTGTCGATAGGCGAGGTAGAAGACGCCCTTGTTTTTTGGAAGCAGTGTGATATATTGATTGGCGAAATTGAAAAAGAGCCCGAACAAAAAACCGTTATAATAAACAGCGGCATGCCCACCCGTGCCGACGTTATAAAACGCGGACTCGAGGATGAGCGACTGATGTTTCTGCTTCGCGAAGCTCAGCTTAAATTTGGCAGAAACCTAAAGCAAAACGAAAGCAGTCTTTTAGTATCGCTTTACGACGATCACGGTATGGACGTTTCGGTTATACTGTTGCTTTTGCAATATGCCGCGCGTGAAGGCAAGTGCAATATTTCTTTTGTAAAGAAAATAGCAACACAGTGGCTTGAGTCGGGTGTAGAAACTGTCGCAGATGCCGAGCGTCTTATTGCCGATACGGCAAGGCTTAATCTTGCGTGGAGCGTAGTGCAAAATATATTTGGTATTGAAAAGCGCAATCCAAGCGCCAAAGAGTTAGAGCTTTCAAACCTTTGGATAAACGAGTGGAAGTTAAGCTGCGAGATGCTAAAGGCGGCATACGATACTTGTGTGGATGCAAAAACCAAGCTGAGCATACCTTATGTTGCAAAGATTATTGAATCCTGGCACAAGGCGGGTTACACTACTCCTGCCGACGTTATCAAAGAGAACAAGCCACAATCCGTTGTTAAGAAAGCACCGGCAAAAAATGATTTTGCAGGTTATGACCTTGATTTGTATGAAAAAATGCTTAAAGATAAAATTAACAGAAAGGATTAAAGGTACCGTATGACGCGCGAACAAAGTTATTCACAAGCGTTTGAAAATCAAAAAAACGCTTTAATGTTTAAAAAAGCGGCCTTTGAAGCTGCGATACAAAAACTGTCGGCAGAAAATACCGCATTTGCCGAGATAAATAAAAAATTATCCTGTCTGGGCGCGCAGCTTGCCATAACTGCAATTTCAGGCGACAGTACAGCTCTTGCAAAAATGCAGGCTGAAATGACCGCCTTGTCGCATGAACGCAGTCAGATTTTAAAATCCGAGGGCATTACCGACATAGAATATGCGTGCAACGCCTGTCGCGACACGGGGTACATAAACGGTAAAATTTGCAATTGTATTCACGACAGCGCGAAGGAAATTCTTATAAAAAGTCTGTCGGCGTCTTTGCCACTTGAAAGTTGCCGTTTTGAAAATTTTGATCTTAATTATTATCCTACAAAGACGGACGATGGCGTCAATCCCCGAAAATATATGACGGGCATATTCAAAATGTGCCGAGAGTATGTTATCAATTTTGATCCTCAAAAAAGCGAAAGTTTGCTTTTTATGGGAAACACAGGGCTTGGCAAAACACACCTGACACTTTCTATCGTATCGGAGCTTTTAAGACGTGGATTTAACGTTATATACGGTGCGGCATATAATCTGTTTGGAGAGATGGAAAGCGAACATTTCGACCGTCATACTAATACAGCATATAATGCCGCGATAGAGTGTGACCTTTTGGTTATTGACGATCTTGGCAGCGAATTTGTTTCCCCTTACATACAGAGTTTGTTCTATAACATTATAAATACGCGTGACCTTAGTGGCAGACCTACCGTGATAAACACCAATCTCACAATGGGCGAAATTGCTACGCGTTATACGCCGCGAGTTGCATCTCGTTTGGTTAAGTACAACGGTGAAATATTTATAGGTAACGATATTCGCCAATTAAAAGCAATAGAAAAAAGCAAAATATAAACACAAGCCGACGCATCATTGCGTCGGCTTGTGTTTATATAAACTTCTTTAAATTTTTATCAAGCAACTGCCTTAGTTTGCTTTTGTTTGAAAAAACAAGTAAAAGCATTATAAGCTCTATTGCGGTTGTGATTGCCGTACCAATAAGGCGCGGAACCAAAACCACAAAAAACGCATCCACCCCGCCGCGATACATTATCGATATCCAAAGCGTGTTAAGTATCAGCGAACAAAGTATTTTGTTTAAAGCAACGCATATAATTACCTTTACGGGCGTTGCGTTTTTATACAAAAATTCGCCGAGAATTAAACCGTAAATACAATTTGTAAGTGTAAAACCGGGGAAATATGCGCCAAATGGAAATACCAACGAGCCTATCAGGTCACCCATACCCGCAACGGCTACCGCGTAGGGTGTGCCTAAAAATGCGGCGGCAAATGCAATGGCTACAAAACCAAAGCTTATGTCCTGATTCCAAAGCTTATAGCTTGGTACAATTCTTTCCAGAACCAAATTCAGCGCAATAAGCAGCGCTGTTAAAATAATTTTAAAAAGATATGTTTGCTTGTTGTCTTTTTTCATAAAATAAAAACCTCCTATCATCCTAACTGGCTGATAATAGGAGGTGCTTTTTGTACACAATACGGCTATTATTTGTCAGCGGGATGCGACAGCAAAACCGCGGAATAAAAGCCCTTCGTCTGCGTGACAACTCCCCGTTCACGCAACACTTAACGCCTTGCCGTCTACTCTGAATTTTGTAATTCTATTATATATCGTTTTCAACAATTGTCAACTAAATCTTACCTGTGTCGCGCAACACCTTTATTTTAAGTATGGCGATTTGTGTTTTGGCGTCCTTGATTTCGCCGGATAAAACCATTTCGACAGCTTTTTCGAAAGGTATTCGAAGAACGTCTAAAAACTCGTCCTCGTCGGTGTCTTGGTTACCAAAGGTAAGGCCCGTTGCAAGGTAGCAGTATATAACCTCGTTTATATATCCTGGCGTAGGATAAAGGGGGTATAGGTCAATATAGCCTTGAGCGGTGGCTCCCGTTTCCTCTCGCAGTTCACGTTTACCACATTCCAGAGGGTCCTCGTCCTGACGGTCACGCTTGCCGGCAGGTATCTCAAGTGTTTCTTCACCATAGGGATAACGCCACTGCTTTACAAATAATAGTTCATCATTATCGGTCAGCGCCGCAACACAGACGCCGCCGGGGTGCTCTATCACCTCGCGTGTGGCAGTGTTTCCGTTGGGTAGCAATGCCGTGTCCTGACGCAAATTAATAACTCTGCCCCTAAATTTGTACTCAGAGCTTAATTGTTTTTCTTCTAAATTCATTATTTCCGACCACCTTTAATATATTTAAATAGATTAAAATTTTTAGAGGGTGTTAATTTTGAACAGAATTGTAAAATCTGTGGATTACGATTATGTTGGTTTAAGAAAAATCATAGATATGTTGTGTTGTAAAAATTCCGTTTTGCAACAGTTTTCTATAGGTAAAAGCTGTGCAGGGCGGGATATACCAGCAATAAAAATACATTCCGATACAGAATATGTGTTGTTTGCCGCCGCCTTTCACGGCAGTGAGCATATAACAAGTAACATATTACTTATGTTTTTAGAGGAGCTTACATACGCCTACACCCATAATTGCTCGCTTTGCGGTATAAACATACGAAAGGCTCTGGGGAAAAGGGGCATAATGTTTGTGCCGATTATAAATCCTGATGGGTGCGAAATATCTATACACGGTGCGCTTGGTTGTGGTAGGGAAGCGGGAGATATTTATAAAATGTGCCAAGGCGATTTTACTCACTGGAATGCAAACCTGCGCGGTGTGGATATAAATCATAATTTTGATGCAGGTTGGCAAGAACTTCATAACCTTGAAAGAAAATCGGGTATACTTGGTCCAGCGGCAACGCGCTTTGGGGGATACGCTCCTTGTAGCGAACCCGAAACGCAAGCGCTTGTAAGACTTTGTAGTGAGCACAATATCCATCACGCGCTCGCGCTTCACTCTCAGGGCGAAGTAATTTATTGGAGCTATAACGGTTATGAGACTAAAACTTCAAAACGAATGGCCGAGATTATGGCAGCCACCAGTGGTTATGCGCTTGATGTGCCGGTAGGATTAGCGGCCGGCGGCGGCTTTAAGGACTGGTTTTTAAAAGAATATCTGCGCCCAGCCTTTACAGTAGAGGTAGGCAGAGGCAAAAACCCATTGCCAATAGCCGACGCATCAAAAATATATAATGATATCCGCGAAATGCTTACCATATCTTCTATAATGTAATCTTATCACTATATTATTACTATTTCAATAAAAACTTAATTGCCACAGCGTTAAATTTTTTATATTATAACATAAAAAAATCTTGAAAATAGATGTATAGTAGAGTATAATTACTCTGTTAAGGATAGGATATGTTTGTGCTGATGGTGCAACATATAAAAGAGGGATGTTTTTTGCGTGATTCGACCCTCATAGGCCTAAGCCTGTCCAAAAAGAAAGGATATGTTGAAAATGGAAAAAAAAGAACGCAGAGTAGGAACAGTATCACGAGGAATTCGTTGTCCAATTATTCGTGAGGGCGACAACCTTGCCGAAATTGTGGCAAACAGCGTTATTGAAGCCGCTGAAATTGAGGGCTTTGACCTTCGCGACCGTGATGTTATTGCTATGACCGAGTCAATTGTCGCACGTGCACAGGGCAACTATGCAACTGTTGACAATATCGCAGCCGACGTAAAGGCAAAGCTTGGCGGGGGCACAATCGGTGTTATTTTTCCGATTTTGTCACGCAACCGTTTTGCAATCTGTCTTCGCGGTATTGCAAAGGGTGCTAAAAAGATAGTTCTTATGCTCAGTTATCCTTCTGACGAGGTGGGTAACGCACTTGCAACCTATGATTTAATTGATGCCGCAGGCATTAATCCCTATAGCGATGTTTTATCGCTCGAACGCTACCGTGAGGTGTTTGGTGTTCAAAAGCTTGAGTTCACAGGTGTTGACTACGTTCAGTACTACGGCGACCTTATCAAAGAGATGGGCGCCGAGGTTGAAATTATTTTTGCTAATCAGCCGAAGGCTATTCTTGATTACACCGATTGTGTGCTCACCTGCGATATCCACACCCGCGCACGCACAAAGCGATTGCTCAAAGAGGCGGGCGCCAAGGTGGTTTGCGGACTTGATGATATTATGAACGCGTCTGTGGACGGCAGTGGCTATAACGAAAAGTATGGCTTGCTCGGTTCAAATAAATCCACCGAGGAAACAATTAAACTGTTCCCAAAGGAATGTAAGGATTTGGTTCTCGACGTGCAAGACCGCGTGCTCAAACGCACCGGTAAACACGTAGAGGTTATGGTTTATGGCGACGGCGCCTTTAAAGATCCACAGGGTAAAATTTGGGAGCTTGCTGACCCTGTTGTGTCACCTGCATTTACTGACGGTCTTATTGGCACACCAAACGAACTTAAACTTAAATATCTTGCGGATAACGATTTTAAAGATCTAAGCGGCGATGCGCTTAAAGAGGCAATCTCTGCAAGCATTAAGGCAAAGGACGGCAGCCTTGTTGGAAAGATGGCGGCACAGGGCACAACCCCCCGTCAGCTTACCGATCTTATCGGTTCGCTTTGCGATCTGACAAGCGGTTCGGGCGACAAGGGTACCCCAGTAGTCCTCGTACAAGGTTATTTCGATAACTACACAAACTAAAGCGCAAGGAGGACAAAAATATGAATTCAAACGTAAGACCTGACTCTATGGAAAGAATTACCACCATAGAGCTTGCGCAAAAATTTATTGACCAACAGGTAGCCGAGGTTCGCGCACAGGTTGGCGACAAAAAGGTGTTGCTTGCACTCTCGGGCGGTGTTGACAGCTCGGTTGTAGCGGCGCTTCTTATCAAGGCTATCGGCAAGCAGCTTGTTTGCGTTCACGTAAACCACGGACTGATGCGCAAGGGCGAGTCGGAGC